>JAGWBL010000019.1 GCA_021295935.1 Pseudomonadales bacterium | reverse complement strand
TGCAGGCCGAGCAACAGCAGGACGACTCAATCCCGCTAGCAGACACAACTGAGAGATCGCAACATGGCGCCGCTTGCCGGGCACGAGCGAGCCCCTACGAACTCCGGCCACAGGCAGCCCTCGGTTGGGCGACAGGAAACCCGACTCTGCATCGATGGCGAGTGCGAATCCGCTAACGCGCTTCCCAAGCGATCGATTGACTTGAATGAGACTGGCCGCTGGCCCGATGCCGCGAAGGGTTGAGCAGCGGCCTGAGTCCCAAGGGTCTCGCCAGCCTCATCGTCTCTGCGCAGTTCCGTCGGATTCGCAGCCATCCCCCCTGGTGGAGGCTCGCAACACGCACTTCGTCTGTTAGGATCCTAACAGACGCGCCTCGATGAACACCCTCTCCGCCAACGACGCTTCAACCAAACCGGCGTTCCGTTCCAGTCGGCTTGACAGAGCAGCTCCCTACGCGAAGTCTCCTCTTCGATACCCCGGCGGGAAGTCGTTCGCGACGGCCAAGATCCGTTCCTACATTCCCGCCGGAACCGACACGCTTGTTTCCCCGTTCCTCGGTGGAGGCAGCCTGGAACTTGCGTGCGCGAGAGATGGAGTCACCGTGTTCGGATCGGACGCCTTCGAGCCGCTGGTGAACTTCTGGCAGAACGCGCTTACCGACCCTAGCGCACTTGCAGCGCGGGTTGCCAGCTACTTCCCGCTTCCGAAGTCTTCCTTCTACGCGTTGCAAGAGACGTTCGGCCGACTTCAGAGCAGCCTCGAGCGGGCAGCGGTGTTCTTCGTTCTAAACCGCTGCTCCTTCTCCGGGACAACCCTCTCAGGAGGGATGTCGCCAGACCATCCTCGATTCACACGCTCCGCTATCGACCGACTGTGCAGGTTCGCAGGCAACGGCCTGGAAGTGCAGTGCCGTGACTACAAGGATGCCCTCGACCTGCACCCCGATGCATTTGCGTACTTGGATCCTCCTTACGCCAACGGCGAGAGGCTGTACGGACAACGCGGAGACATGCACGAATTCGATCACGAGGAGTTCCGCGAGTTAATTTCCTCCAGATCTGGATGGATTCTGAGCTACAACGATCATCCGCGAATACGTGCGCTCTACGAGAGATTCGATATCGTGGTTCCGACTTGGACCTACTCCATGTCCAATGGTTCGAAGTCGAGGGAGCTCTTGATTCTCAACATCTAGGCGAGGCACCAGCGCCAAAGCCCGTGGAGGCCGGCAAGGCCTGGGAGTTCGGACCCGCAATCCAGCTTGCTCAACTCTCAACTTGCCAGATATCAGAGTATCGAGAGAGCGGGCGCGGCAGAGCGCTTCCAGAAGCAACCAACTCAGGAACATCGGAGCATCAGCAGCGCCGCCCGGAAAGCCGTTCGTTTCCGGGATGCCCGCGACAATTGCGCACGCCACGAGCCAATCATCGAATTCCAGCCTGACCAACACGGAGCGCACGGAGGTGTCCGGAACTTGCCCATCCACACCGAACCGATGGGCAATGGTCCCGCAAGCATCCCGTCCAAGAACCGACATCAGGCCCTCAAGCGTTCACGCATTTCCGGGGCGCTGGACTTCGGACAACGGTGGTACTCGGTTGCCCGCTCGCGAGCCTGGTGCAGCGAAATCACCCCGATCCTTGACATGCTGGCAACGCGGACAGAACGCGGCGAACTCCGGCGAGATCTCGAGGACAAGGAAGAGGTCGTCTAGAGACCGATCACGGACGCGGTCGACAAGAGCATCGAGGCGAGTGGGAAGGCAGTCGAGTTGATCTCGTATCTGTTAGGCAAGTCTCCCTGCTGCAAGATCACGGGGAAGAACGGATTGGTCAAACTGCACGCGTTCAATTGAACGGTTTCCCGAACCGGGAGAAGAGGGTCGGAACTCCCACGAAGATCATCTCCGTGGAGCGTCCCCGATACGCGAGATTGCGTACCCGCAACCTCAATGCCCGTGCTGCAGGAAGACATGCTTGCTCCAGCCATCCCATCCAGCCAGCGCTCTGGCAAGTTCGCCCGAGCGCGTTCCGAACGGCAGACTGATCCTTGACCCGATCAATTGCTCCACCAAGGAACACACCGATCTCCAACGGCTGACGATCCCCACTTCGGAACTGCCCCGAGAACTGCGCTGACCGCACCGCCACGGCGTTCCCAGGCACATCATCCGTGGTGCATCTGCATAGTCAAAAGATATATTATTCAATATCTTAAAGACTCAAGCTGTCGATGTCAGGCACCTTCCACCACTTCAAGTTACGGCCGCCAAATGCCGCGTTGGCCGAATGAAGATCCTCGACCGAAGCATCAGCCGAGACGGGTCGATCCCAATCAAGGCAATTCCGAGGTCCGTGCGCTTGGCGCAACCACTGGCATGGGCGGAACAGATCCACGCAGCTTGGAGTTACGCGGCTGCCTCCCATCCACGCAACGTCGACTTCTGCCAGCTGATGAGTTCATTGATGACCTGGTCCATTGAGGAGTAGCGATCGTCGGGATCGCGCGCTACGCACTTGAGGCAGACCTGCTCGAGCACCTCCGGAACATCCCTGCCCTCCACCCGGTCGGACGGTCGAGGCACGACCTGGTTGCGAATGTAGTCCAGCACCTCCGACACCGTCTCGCCGGGAATCATCCGGTCCTTGGTCAACACCTCGTACAAGATGGCCCCAAGACTGTAGATGTCAGAGCGTAGATCCACGGTGTTCCGGAGCACGAGTTGCTCGGGAGACAAATATGGAGGCGAGCCCTGAAGCGGATTTGCCATGGTCAGTCCAAGATCGTCACCCGCAGCTTTCCTCTCCGTGGCGGACATCGGCTGGACGGGTGCCGACGGACTCTCCTCCGTGGACTCTCCTTCCACCTTTGCCATGCCCCAGTCGAGGACCAGAACTTCCGAGAACGGGCCAATCAGCACGTTTTCCGGCTTGATGTCGCGATGCACCACTCCGTGCTGATGTGCGTAGTGAAGCGCATGGGCGACCTGTTCCACGATTCGGATGAGGTTCGGCAACGCACGACCGTGAGCGGGGTAGATGAATTCCCCCTCGCCCTCCAACAGCTCCCGTAACGTCGCGCCGTAAACGAGCTTCATGGTGAAGTAGTAGTTGCCGGAGGCGTCGCGACCCAGTTCGTAGGTCGGGATCGTGTTCGGGTGCTGGAGCATCGCCGTGACTCTCGCCTCCCGAATGAAGCGCTTCCGTTCGGCAGGGTCCTTCGCCAATTCCGGTCGAAGAGTCTTGTAGCAGATCACACGACGAAGATGGAGATCCTTGCACGACTGGATGTTGCACTTGCCTCCCTTAGCTATCTGCTTGAAGTAGACGTAGCGGAGCCGGCTGTTCGGATTGGACGGCAGATCGACATCCGTCTCTTCCAGATGAACGATCGGATAGGCGTCTTTCTGCTTCGCATAGGTTGGCATTCGATTTCCGCCCCTCGTTTCTTTCACATATTAGTGACTGACGGCCGCGCGGCTTGTTCTCGGGAGAGCGCCGCGGCCTGGCGGGTGAGCATTCAGCCGTCCATGCTGTGTCCGGACTGCCCGTCCGTACCAGACAGCTCAGAAGCTGTTGATGAGTTCGTGCGTATCCAGCTTCGCCATCCGGTAGTTGGTGATGGGCTCCGGATCGGCGTTCAGGTTCAAGGCGATGTCAGAATCGGAGTGGTAGGCAGGCCATTCAGGCAACCCATCGCCGTTGGGATCGCCCTTCGTGGCGAAGTTCACCCAGTAGGTGTGCACCAGATTCGCGAGGGCTTGATCCTGGTCGTTCCAGTCTGACAGCAGCGGATTGCCGAATACGTAGCGAATCTCCGCCGCGTGATAGGCGCCATAGGTTCTCCCCCACTGCCGACTGGGAGCCGCGTGCGAGAACACGTAGAGGAAGGCATCGTCTCCCAATCCGGAGGCCGTTCTCGCCCACTGCCTCGCATTCCAGGCGAACAACGAGTCCGCCAGCATCTGCTGCTGGGCTGTTCGCGTGGATTCCTTCGCATCCCCGGCATACGCCTCAAGAAGAGCTCTGCCGTGGCCGTGAGGGCGATTGCGCACGGACTCGGACCACTCCTCCCATGGAATCTCGCGGGTTCTCACGAACAGGCTGCGCCCTTCATCCGTGTTGGATCCCACAAGGAGCGGGACTCTCGAACCCAAGCCCTTCTCCAGGAGGGTCCTCATCTGGTCCGGGAACATGTGTCCGTCGACGTAGACCGACTTCCGCGGCAACGAGAGACCGTTTCTGGAGAACCGAAACACCAGCTCCCTGAGGGTGAGCCCGCGCAGTTCCGCCAGGCCCTCGAGCCCCGGACCTGAAGCTTCGAGACCCGCAGCTACACGTAGAGCGACTTCGTGGCCTCCAAGCCTCGGCTCGCCGGGAACGGACCGCCCCGCTGCCGGCGTTCCATCCAGCAGCGTGGGATGACGATCCAGACATCCTCCAGACTGACCGATCGCTCGATGAAACAGCCCCTTCGCAAACGGGGACGCCACGAGATAGCAAACGCTGATGGATCCTGCTGATTCTCCGAAAATGGTGACTCGGCCGGGATCGCCGCCGAAGCTCTCGATGTTGCGTTGCACCCACTGCAGAGCCGCGATCTGGTCGAGAATTCCCTGATTGAAAGGTCCGCGACCACCTTCTTCCTGGGCGAGCGCCGGGTGCGCAAAGAACCCGAACAATCCCAGTCGGTAGTTCAAGGCGACGAGCACGACGCCCGATTCAGCGAACCGCGTGCCGTCGTACATCTCGTTGTGCCCGGACCCGAGGGAGAACGCCCCGCCGTGAATCCAGACCATGACTGGCAACGACTGGTCTGTGCCGGCGCTCCGGGTCCAGACGTTCAGATAGAGACAGTCCTCATCGCGAACCTGATCGGTGCGAAGTGCGGACCGCTGGGAAACGCACGCAGGGCCGAACTCCAGCGCCGGACGCTTGTCCGCCCACGGAAGCTTGGGCTGGGGAGCTCGCCATCGGAGGTCGCCCACCGGTGGTTCAGCGTAGGGTATCCCCCGGAAGACAGCAACCGGAGAGAGCTCTCCGGCACGCTCGCCGACAATCCACCCACGGTCTGTCTCGACCTCCAGCGAAGTCGTGGACTCCTGCGCCGCAACCACTGTCGCCAAGAGCGCCATCGAGACCAGAGCGATGGAGGAGTGTGCGTTCCTGCGCTTCATGGACTTGATGGGATCAATCCTGTTGTTGGTCGGAAGAGAGGGCGAAGTCGTGCCCGAAGACTCGTCGATCAATCGACCGGTCATCGACCCTCGCGCAGGCACGATTCCATTGCCGGAAACCGGTCATGCTGGAGGACCGCATCGACACTTGGAACTGCATGCGGCATCCCAGGTGAACTCCATCCTCCGAATAAGATTAGCAACTTCGCGCCCCCCGGCACGCATCTCTTTTCGTTTAGGAATCCTCCCCCGTGCGCATAGCAGCAGGCCTGTACCTCGGCGTCATCGTCTTGGCGCTCTTGAACTTGGTGCTCTCGTTCGGTCTGCCTTTGTGGATCGCGCCACTGGCGCTGGCGGGCATGGCAGGCATTCTCGCCGCGGTCTGGCTCCTGTCCACCACGGAGAATCGTGCGCTAAAGGCCCTGCGTGCTGGCGGACTGACCACTCTGGTCGCCGTGGCGGTGGGATTTGCGGTGCCGGCGTGGGAGGTGATCTCGACTGGATCGAGCGGTTCCTGGACGGGCCGCATCACCCCGCTCTTGGTCATGGCCGTCGCGCTTTATGGAGCAGGACTGTGGCTCGATGCCATGCGTGCGACCAGCGAGGACGCCACCGCAACCATCGCAAGGATTCTCTCCGGCCCCAACTTGCTCATGTCGTTCGTGACCGCCGGCGTGCTTTGTGCTTCCTTCCTGCTCGCCATGGAGTGGCTGGGCGAAAACCTCGAGATCTTCGAGGGTTTGGCCCGCCGATTCCTCACCCGGGGAATCATCCCGCCCATCACGGTGCTGCTCTTTTTCTGGGGTTTGCTGATTCTGCTGGGCAAGTGGTTCAACGCCGTCTACTTCGGCGCGAGCATGGACGAAGAGGGTCAGCCGTCAGCCTGGCGGCCGGTGCAGGTCGGCAGGACCGTCCGGGAGCTGGGAGCGAACCGGGAATTGCTCGGCGAGCGGCTGGAGTATCTGTGGAAGCGCCACGAGGAATCCTTCCTCATGCCCAGGTACATCAACTACGTCATACCAGTGCTTGGGTTCATCGGCACCGTTCTGGGCATTTCCCTCGCAGCCGATGGCATCACCGGCCTGTTCGCGATTGAAGCTGGGCTGACCAGCCTCAGCACCGAACTGGGAGCTGCGATCTCGCCGCTCGGAATAGCGTTCGACACGACCCTCATCGCTCTCTCGTTGGGCGCAGTGCTCTTCCTGGTGCTGACGCTTGTCCAACGGCGCGAGGAGCGCACCCTCACAGGGCTTGAACGAAGACTCAGGGAAGCTGACTCCCCATCCTGATCGGCAAGCGAGCAACCGCCATGCAGTCTGAGGAAGGACGCGCACCCATGCTCGCGGTGTTCGGGAGCATGTTCGCCCTGATGCTCGTGTTCCTGGTCGTGATCAACGCTGTCTCGGAGGCGGCCGTGCAGGAACGACTTCGAGAAGGCGAGAGCGACGGCGAATACCGCATCGAGCGCATGGACGGGGGATCGGGATTCGTAGTCATCGTGTTCCCTGCGTTGCTGCGCATCGTCGAGACGGCCGAAAGCGTGCCCGCTGGCGCGATCTGCAATTCCTCGGGACCGTTCCGACGGTATGCCGAACGCGTGTACAGCCGCCACAACGAACAACTGGTGTTCTTCATCCTTGAAGGCGGTGTGCCCACGATGGCGGAAGCGCGCGACTGCCTGCGCTTGATGTGGCCGGACACCGAGGTCCATATCGGTTGGGTGATCGCCGACAACGAACTCATGAAATCCGTGATGCTCGATGACATTCCGGAGTACATACGGGAGCACGCGGAGATGGGTCCGTGAGCGCAAAGTCCCGGACTCCTCCCGATTTTGCCGGGATCTCGCTTGTTGACATCCTCGCAAATGGAGTCGCGGTGCTGATCATCGTGATAGTGATCACGATTGCAGTGCGCTCGGAGACCGAGCAGGTGCTTGGGGAACAGGCTCAGGAAGTCGCCAGCGTAATGACCCGCGAGTTCAGCACCTCCTTGTTTCTGAACAGGCTTGCGGCCAGCCCGCCCGCTGTTCTCCACGACTACGAACGTTCGCCGATCGATTTGGTGTGGGATCCGAGAGTCTTGCCGGTGTTCGAGTTTCACGCGGACCTGGTCCGTGACCCGTATTCCGGTGAGACATGGAGCCGAGCTGAACTGCTGAGAGACCCCAATGGACTGGACGACTTCCTCCGGGACTTCGACAACGCCAGAAAGGCTCTGGTCCGGATCGACATGTACGACGTCGGGATCTTTTACCTGGCCATGTCCGTTCTGCGTGATCACGGCATCTCGCCGCGGCACTGGCATTTCATCGGCGCTTCCGTGGGAACAGCCGCCGCTGCCTCCTGTCCGCCTGGAATGCCCGCCAAGGACTGCAGGGGTGACAGCAGGGGAGGCTCGGGCCCTAACTTCGCACTGGAGGAAGATGGCGCTGACGAAAGCAACGGAGAAGGTGCAGATGCAAGGATGGAACAAGAGGGTTGGGAATGGGGTGTCGGAGCATCCCTGTCCGGAAGTTCGCCCGGATCAGAAGGCGATGGCCTTCCAGGTGAGGGCAAGGGACTGGGCGGCCAGATGCCTGGTGGCATCGCGCTCGGGAACGCCAGTCCCGAAAGCACGGAGCGGAGTTTTCCGGATGCAGATGCTCAACAGGGCGGCAACGGCTCCGGCGGTGCAGGCAGCGCGAGCGCTTCGCTTCTGACAGCTGGGGGCTCGGCCACTCTCAGGCTGGCCATTCCGGGTTCGCAGACGAATGGTTCCGATTCGGGGCTGCAACTCGAAGACTCCCAAGGCCTGGATGATCTGCTTGCTGCCCTTCTGCTGTACCTGCGTGATCTTCAGGGAAGGATTGATCGCGGAGAACCACCGACCATGGACCTTCTCGACTTCAAGGACGGTCTTTCGCAGAGATTTGATCGAGTTGACGAACTGACCGATCAGGATCGCGATGTGGTCGACTACCTGATCACGACCTACGAACTCAGGGCACGACAGGGCGGGATCACCCAAGGCAGCGAAGACCTCGCGCTTGGAACCGCGCCTGCGCAGGACCTTCCCGAGAGATTTCTGAAAGTGTTCCCCAACCGGCCGTTGCTTGACGCCGAGATCGGGCCGCGCCACAACGACATCCTCGAGTCGTTCCCCGAAGCGGCGCGCATTCGGCTGAACCTGAACGCCTTTCCCGGAGTCTGGCAGGGATTGCGCATCGATGCGGACGAGGGTTCGGTGTTGCTCATGCCTTCGGAACAACTGAATCCAGGTACACCCGGATGGAGAGCAGCCGCCTACTTGAGCCCGGTACTTGACGACCTTGTACTGGGATTTGTGTACGGCACCCTGGATTCCGAGAACCGACTGCAGGTGCTGGCAGACACCAACAATGTCCAGATCGGGTCCTCCCAGCTGGCGACTCCGTTCGACTCCGGCTGGTTCCACGTGAAAAGCTGGCTGGTGGTCCTGTATGCCGCTCTCGCCCTGTGCCTGCTGGGTCTGCTCCTGCTCTGGAAGCCCAAGCGCCTGTCCCATCCGTGAAACCCCGCTTGCACCTCGTGGTCCTGACGGGAGTCGTGCTTGTGACACTTCCGCTGACCTACTCCAACTTCCGCGGCGCACGTGTTGACTCTGTCTCCGTGCACCTGGGAGTGAGTCCCGATCAACGACCGGAAGCTCGCGCCGTCGACGATGAGGTGCTGAAGGCCATGGATCGCGGCTACTTCGGATCCGAACTCCGAGAACGTCTGAACAAGCCCAACGCCATCGTCCAGCTGGATGCCTTCCTGATCGACCGGTGCGAGGTCCGCCAGATCGACTTCGAGCGATTCGCCAAATGGAAGGAGGGGCTGGTGCGAACTCCCGTCCCGCGCGACTCCCAACTTAGCTCGGCGTCGACGGGGGATCGAATCGCGGGGAGGCTGAAGTCACCGGCAACCGGCGTAACCGCTTCCGCAGCTTCGCAGTACTGCTCAGCGATGCGCGGGAGACTGCCTTGGGCGGAGGAACTGGAGGCCGCGGGTGGCGGAGTGCAATCCCCTCTGTACCCATGGGGCAACGAGTATGTTCCCGATGCTTGGCCGTACGAGAACCCGGATCGGAATTCGCAGCAGGAGTGCGCTGTCCACGCCTCCTCCTCCACGCCCGACGGCATCCACGACCTTGCAAGCAACGCCATGGAATGGAGCATGGGTCCCTTGGCCGATAAGGGTCTCCACGGCCGGTTGGCCCACGGCGCTCCGGCCCTTCGCACAAGCGGGCGCCCTCTCTATGCACTCAATGCCGCTTGGGTTTCGGTGGACCCGGAGACCCGTAGCCACCACTTGGGATTCAGGTGCGTGTACCCGTTGGGCGCCAGCGGATTCCGGCCATGGAGCGGCACGCGAGCAGAGGTCGCGCTGGTGCGTTCGGGTCACTATCGAGTCGGCTTGGCCACCGACTTACGCCTGGCGCGGCTTGCCGCGCTGTTTCCTCCAGAACTGCACGATCGATTCGCTGCGCTGGTTGAGGAACCTGCAGGTGGCGAGACGCTTCGAATCGGCGCCTGCGAGGTCACTCGAAGCGAGTACGCGGCCTTTCTTCGCGATCCCATGGTGAAGCTCGGGTGGTTCGGAAACGAGAACGAGCCCGACGGATTGGGATATCTGCCGGCTGAGTGGGAGAGCCAGCTGGAGGACTCGAGCCTGCCGGTCACTGGCATCAACTGGTGGGCTGCCGACGCGTACGCTCGCTGGAGCGGCGGAAGGTTGCCGACGGTGGACGAGTGGCAACGCATCGCAACCGGCAAGGACGGAACGATTTATCCGTGGGGAGACAGCTACAGTTCAGACAGGCTGGTCGCGGGGGACAGCCCTGACAGTCGGGTTCAGCGGTGCGGGCTCGCCAACGACGATGTCACGGACGACGGAGTCTTCGATCTGGCCGGCAACGTCTCGGAATGGACACGCACCATCGACTTTCAGTCAGGCAGGCTCTCCATGTGGGTGGTCGGCGGAAACTGGTTGCTGCCTGGTCCGGAGCTGTCACGATCGGTGTCAGGACGCAGGGTTCCGCTGTCGCACCAATCCCAGGCGATCGGACTGCGAGTCCTTTACGATTGACGGGGCCCCATTTTCGCGCCCCGCACCCAAGTGCGTTTGCCAGCTCTCCGCTAAGGAACCTGACAGCGGTTTGGTCGAGGGTAGGTCGACGTGGACACCCGCCGCTCTCCTTTTCAAGGCAGCAACGATCAACTTGCAGATTCGGATGGTCAACCTGCGTGCCAGCATGGGAACCGATGCAGGATGCGGCGGTCGCCTTGGTCCAACCCTGACCTCAAGCACTTCGACGAGAGGCCACAGTTGCCATTAGCACGACAACACAACCAACAGTCTGCCTCTCGGAGGCTCCATGGACCGGACAGCCAACCGCAATCTACCGATATGCACTGAATTACGCGCTTGACGACGGTGTGCGAGACGAGAACGAGCAAAATGCGCCCTGCGGACTGGCTGCGGAGTCGGGGCTTGGCCCGGAAGCTGTGCGATTGATCCACGAGCTGCACCCTGCGAGCATCATCGCAGGAGCCAAGAGGGAGGGGGTCGCTAACCGTGCCGAGCGAGAGTTCATCGACCGGACTGCACAATCGCTGGGGCTTGGGCTGGCGTAGCTGGCGAAAGTGAGTGATCTTCCGGAGTTTGCGACGTCGAGACCGCACCTGCATGTTCGCTTCACGAGACGGGCAATCTTTCAGGGCCGATCGATTGAGAGTTTCTGGAAATTGAAGCGCACAAGATCGGATTGATCCCGGAATCCACGGTGTCAAGGAAAGACTGTCAATTGCTCGTTGGTG
>JAGWBL010000224.1:403-2383 GCA_021295935.1 Pseudomonadales bacterium | reverse complement strand
GAACACCGTCTCAGGTATCGGAGCGGGTGATCGACCGGGCGGCAGGCGAGGACGCCCGCCGGCTCATGGAGAAGGTCCGCCGTCTGGTGCGATCCCGGGAGGACAAGGGATTTGGTCCACGCCGGATCATTGCCGAACTGAGCGAACAAGGAGTGGATCAAGCGGTGATTGCTGCGTGCGTGGAAGTCAGCGATGACCATTGGTTCGGGATCGCGCGCACATACGTTGTGAAGCGGTACGGTCGTGCGTTGGCAGAAGTGAGCGACGATCCCGGCCGTCGGCAACGCCAACGGATCCGCGACAGGATCGCGCGCAATCTGAACAGGCGGGGATTTGGTTCGGAAACGGTTGCTCGAACGGTCGAATCGGTTCTCGCTGCATTGCGCGAGGAACGGAGCGACCTGGACTAGCGGTCTCTGGGCAGCGGGCTTTGCGGCATCCGAACCCCCGGTCGACAGCAGAGCACGATGATCCTTTGCTGCTGATTCCATGCACCGAGGGACGTGATGCCGGCGTCTCTCCTGGACCATCGCCGAGGACCGTTGACACGAGTCCGAGGCAAGGTTTGCGGCCCGCGCACCCTAGAGAAGTCCGGTGGGAACAACTCGATGAATTCCGACTGACTGGGAGCGGGCTGACTTAGACATTGGATGTGCCATTGAACCGAGTGACGTTCTTCTTGAACGGCCAGCCCGGAGTGAGCAGAAACACCGCAGTGCGGCTTCCGCGGCACTTCCGCATCACGCGATTTCGGCAGAACTTGCAGGCGCTCATTCCTGGTTCTCGGTCGCTGATGCGCTCGGTCCCCCAGGTGCCCGCGGGCGGAGGGGAACTGCCGATTTCCCGAGTCCGCAAGCAAATCACCGCTGCCGAGAGGCTCTCTGATCAAGGTGTCCTGGAAAGGTTCCCGGAGCTATCGGCAGTCAGTCATCGTGACTCTTGTGAGCTCGGCGATGAAGTGCTCGGCATGCGCCTGTCTGCGGGAACGGGTCAGACGCGGCGCGAGTCGATTGACGCAGCCCAAGGCAACGGCGATGTGAGTTGAGGTTCGCACCGCTTCGCGCTTCAAGGGATCGAACAATCGTTGCGTCTGGAACTGGACATTGCGGTTGACTGTCACAGGTGCATCCGGCTTCGTGCCGATTTCGAGCTTCGAGAGTCATCGGACTCTCGTCTTTATACTTCGCTTTCGAGCGGGAATTCGAGCGTTCTAACATGCGTACCGCCGACATTCGATCGGGATTTCTGAGCTACTTCGAACAACGGGGACACCGGGTGCTTCCGTCCAGCTCTTTGGTGCCTGCGAATGATCCGACTCTTCTGTTCACGAACTCTGGCATGGTCCAGTTCAAGGAAGCGCTCCTTGGTCGAGACCGACCTGGCTATCGTCGGGCGGCGTCCTGTCAACGGTGCGTGAGGGCGGGCGGCAAGCACAACGACCTCGAGAACGTCGGGTACACCGCCCGCCACCTGACCTTCTTCGAGATGCTCGGGAACTTCAGCTTTGGCGACTACTTCAAGGAACAGGCGATTGCCTGGGCGTGGGAGTTCTCCCTCGATGAACTCGATCTCGATCCAGGGAGGATCTGGGTCGCCGTGCATCCTGAAGACCACGAGAGCCGAGAGATCTGGAAGCGCGTGACTGCTCTTCCACATGATCGCATCGTCAACGAAGCGGACAACTTTTGGTCCATGGGGGATTCGGGGCCGTGTGGAAGAAACTCGGAGTTGTTCTACGACCAGGGTCCAGGACTCGAGGGAGGACCTCCAGGATCGCCTGGCAAGGATGGGGACCGATTCGTCGAATACTGGAATCTCGTGTTTCCCCAGTTCGACCGATCCGCCGACGGGACTATCGCAGACTTGGCGAACCCGGGTGGGCACACGGGCATGGGGCTCGAGAGAGTCGCTGCCATCAAGCAAGGCGTTCTGGAGAACTACGGCATCGACATCTTTCGGCCTGTCGTCGAGGCCGTTTGC
>JAGWBL010000224.1:0-364 GCA_021295935.1 Pseudomonadales bacterium | reverse complement strand
AAGGTCATAGCGGACCACATCCGTTCGACAGCTCTTCTGATCGCTGACGGCGTGATCCCTTCCAACGAGGACCGGGGATACGTGCTGCGGCGGATCAAGCGTCGGGCGTTACGACATGGACATAAGCTCGGCATGACCGCTCCATATCATCATCGCTTGGTTTCTGCCGTGTCCGCCACTTTGGGTGATGCCTATCCGGAGCTCAAGACCGGCTTCAAGGCGATAGAGGCAGTGGTCGAGCGAGAAGAGCAGCGTTTCGCAGAGACACTCGATCGCGGCATGAACTTGCTCGAAGCAGAGGTGGACACGTGTGGTGGAGGGCTATCCGGACAGTTCGTGTTCCGTCTTTATGACACCTACGGCT
>JAGWBL010000223.1:2348-2963 GCA_021295935.1 Pseudomonadales bacterium | reverse complement strand
TGGCAAGCATGGCGGCGAGTCGGTCAGATGCGTCCTCTGAACGCAGCCTGCTGGCTGCCGTCATGGCGCGGCACGATCCCTTGGAGCCATTGGACCGAGTTGCCAATGCCCTGCGAGAGCTTGCTTCGGACCGCGCCCTTCGAGAATCAACGCTCGGTGTTGGCGTGGCCGTAGCGGTCGACTTGTCTGTGGATCACGAGGGCCGTGGAAACACCCGCAGTCTCGGAATGGCCGCTTGCGGACAACTGCCATTCGCCCAGCGATTGCGCGAACTGCTCGGTGCCCCGGTCCAGACGGAGTGCAGCGACCTCGAACTCGACTGGCCGGGCGAACTGCTGCCGTTCCAGATCAAGGGAGCGCAGGCTCTGGTCGCCAGCGACCGATTGCTGCTAGCGGACGACATGGGGCTCGGCAAGACCCTTCAAGCCATTGCTGCCTTGCGGGTTCTCCTTTTGCGCAGGGCCGTCAGGGCCAGCTTGATCGTGGCTCCTGCCAGCCTCTTGGAGCAGTGGCGCCGAGAGATCCGCAAGTGGGCGCCCGAAGTCCGCGCCATTATCGTCAGAGGTGCGGCGTCTGAGCGATCTTGGCGCTGGGCTGCGGAGGCTGAGGTCTTTC
>JAGWBL010000223.1:335-2335 GCA_021295935.1 Pseudomonadales bacterium | reverse complement strand
ACAGCGATCCCCGATCAGAGGTGTGGCGGCGTACCTGGGGTGTTGTCATTGCAGACGAGGCTCAACGGATCAAGAATCGCAACCAGACCAGTGGCGCTCTCAAACGCTTGCGCCGGGAGCGCTCTTGGGCTCTGACTGGAACGCCACTGGAGAACCGTGTCGATGATCTGGCGTCGATCATGGAGTTCGTTGATCACGATAGCTCCGGAGAACCAAGGCGATTCTGGCCGGGCAACGAATTGGCCGCTCGTCATCGCCAGCTTCAATTGCGCCGCAAGAAGGGTGACGTTCTTCCGGAGTTGCCAGCCAAGCTGACGACCAAGGTCTGTGTTGAACTGCATCCCGACCAGCACAGCAGCTATTCGAAGGCCGAGCGGGAAGGCGTCGTGTATCTCGAGAAACTTGGCGCGGAGGTTCGCGTCCATCATCTGATCGCCCTGCTGACGCGCCTAAAGCAGATCTGCAACGCCGATCCTAAGACGGGCAGGTCAGCCAAACTGGACGACATCGAAAACAGGCTGGCCGAACTCACATCTCAAGGTTACAAGGCACTGGTCTTCTCCCAGTACGTGGACGAGACATTTGGCGTTGCGGCTGTTGTGAGGCGTCTCAAGCAGTACAATCCGCTCTCGATCACGGGCCTTACGCCACAGGCGGAGAGATCCGAGGTGATCGACATCTTCAAGCGGGAGGCTGCCCACAAGGTGTTGGTCCTCTCACTGCGCGTCGGGGGGCTTGGCTTGAATCTTCAAGAAGCCTCGCATGTCTTTTACATGGACCGTTGGTGGAATCCTGCGGCGGAGCGTCAGTCCGAGGACCGGAGCCATCGGATCGGCCAGTCACAGAAGGTCAGTGTCTTCAAGTACTCTTGCGTCGGGACGATCGAGGAGCGCATCGATGAAGTCCTCGAGAGCAAGCAGCGCCTGTTCGACGAAACGGTCGATGATGTTTCTGTGGATCTCGGAGCGCGACTGAGCCGGGAGGACCTCTATAGTCTGTTCGGTCTCACGGGTGCTTCCGAGTCGGGTTAGGTTAGGAAGGGGTCGGCAATTCGAAACTGCGTAAGGGTCGGGCCCTGTCTGGGGTTGACCTGTCCAGGGCACTAAGTGGTCCGAGCGGCTTGCCATCGTTGCCGCGATAATCCGTGCCACGTGGCGCTCAGTGCGTCGATCAACCCGATTCTGTGACGACGATCTTGTTGCGGCTGGCAAGCATGGTCCCCTCCCATCGGACGGGCCGCAGGCACCGCCGCTGCTCCCAGCGCGGCGGGGCAGAATCCCCTGCTCTTGTCCCGGGATGGCCTGAGGATTGGATTAGCGCGCTTCGCTGGCGGTGGCGATCACAACCGGGCTTGACCACTCGTCGAGCTGGTTCCTGACAGCATCGGCAGCGGTTGCATTGGGGCTGAGTTCGAGAAAGTGCCGGAAGTGGTTTGCGGACGACTGGAAGTCCCCGTTGTTCGCATAAGCGGACCCTATGAACTTGTGGGCCTGCGGATAGGTGGCCGTGGCCCCGCTGTCGACCAGTTCCAAGGCCTTCACGATGCACTGCTCGTTTTTTCCGGTGCGCAGGTATGCGCCGGCAACATAGAATCTCATGTCGTCACGATGGTTGTTGATCCCCAATGCCGTCTCACCCATCTCGATTGCGCCGGCCAGGTCGCCAGACCTGACCAGCAACGGAACCATGCGCGTGTACACGGGATAGAGATACGGATCGCCAGCGACTGCCTGCCTGTACGCGACCAGTGCCTCTTCGGGCAGCCCAAGGCCCTCCCGGACCTGGCCCAGGAGTCTCCACGCTGCCGCAAAGTTGGGGTCCGCTCCCACTGCTGACTCTAGGCGCGCGGCAATCTTGCGGAGATTCGGGCGCGGTTTGGCGACCTGCTTCAGTGCCCACTCGTACGACTGCACGGCCTTTTTCGGCGCGCGGGCGATCGAGGGGCTGATCGCATGCCCCAGAACCCCTTCGGCCTTCGAGAGCAACACCTCGCCGACGTC
>JAGWBL010000223.1:0-320 GCA_021295935.1 Pseudomonadales bacterium | reverse complement strand
GGGATGACTCATAGCCGGGAAGCTCGGCGCGCACGACGCAGTTGGACATGTTGACAACGCCGAGGTGGTTGGGCTGGGGAACGTCCAAAGCGCGGTCTGAACCCTGCGTGGCGTCAGCGAGCCCGATGCCCCTGCCCGACAGTTCGATGTCGAACTCACCTTCGGGCCCGACCTGGTCTGTGGCGCGAGGAAAGCCGCCGCAGACGAGTTCTATTACTGTCTCCTTGGGCACCACGCCACCCTTGGTCATTTGCACGTTTCCAGAAATGTACGCAGTCATTTCCGGATCCGGCGGAACCAAAACCACGGGTTCAGCGGTG
>JAGWBL010000018.1 GCA_021295935.1 Pseudomonadales bacterium | reverse complement strand
CACAGTGGCAGACCGGCTCGAAATTCTTGCACGGCCAACGGACCGCGGAAACAGCTCCTCGCAGACCCGAACATGAGGGACCAGGGAGCCACCAACGTCGAAGAACACGAGCACCCTTGCGCCAATCTGCCGCTCAGGCTGCATCCTGATATCAGAGCAGTCCCCGTTTTCGGCCGTGGCACGGATCGTCCGATCCAGCTCGAGTTCAAGAGCGGCTTCTGTCCTTGCGAACTTGCGCAAGCGCCTCAGTGCAAGCTGCAGATTATGGGAAGTCGATGTCGGCCTTTTCTATGTCGTCATTGAGCGGCGGGCATCGCTCCTTCGACTCGAACGCCTCCCACAGCTTCCCTTGCTCGATGCAGTTCCGAACACCTCCAATCCGCTCCTGCCCCAATTGCGAGTCCCTGAGTCTCGGCATCGCGTCGTGCTCGTATCGGCAGTGTAAGGCCTTAGCTGGGATGTGATGTGTCACTCGACCAGACGCATGCCGAGCGACTTCGCTATCTCCCCGCAAGCAGTGTCCTACCGGTCCTGGTTCGCCCTTGATCAGCAACGGCCTTTCGAACTTGACAGCAGACTCGATAGCGAGCGACAGCCCGTCGGTTGCAAGGTACGTCTTCCTGCTACGGAACTTGATTGGCGTCCCGTGTTGCAGACTTCGGCGTTCCGGAATGCGAGCGGAACCAAATGTATCGAATCGCGTGGACCATGCAGTACGAGACGACTGCGCCCAGAGTGGCGGGCACTGCGACTCCGAGTTCGTTCCAAGCGTCAACTCCGGGCTCGAACAGCGCGCGGAATGGCACCACGATCAGGAACGGTGCATGGTGGCCTCGTTCATCGATGGGCCAAGGCACCAACAACCACACAGCCCACACCGCGAAGAGCAAGCCGCCGAACAGTCGGCGGCCTCGCAATGCGAACCATAGCACTGTTCCGAGGCCAGCGCTCGCCAAGTACAGCACGGCCCACGCCAGAAAGTACTCCACATGCAGGATCCCGCGTTCACATACAGTTCAGGAACGCCTCTTCGACGTCCTCGCGAAGAACATCCCGCTCCGATCCGAACTTCCGCCGGGCACTCATGCCAGCGGAGACGACGGTCCGAGTGACTTCCTCAGACTGGAGATCGAT
This sequence comes from Pseudomonadales bacterium, assembly GCA_021295935.1. GTDB lineage: Bacteria > Pseudomonadota > Gammaproteobacteria > Pseudomonadales > Azotimanducaceae > Bin55. Next base: position 9,958 of record JAGWBL010000018.1, on the reverse strand, counting down.
GCCATCCCTGACTTCGGCATGCCGAGACCGGTCTGAATTGCAACGACATGCATCCGCGTGGAGCGGCCTGCACGCGACCAGACTTCCGAGCACGCGTCCGTCATCGAGGTGTTCCGGCCGGAACGGGGAACGCCAAGCGCTCCCGGCACGCAATTTCTCCCGTTCTTCCGCGGTCAAGTCCGCTAGAGTTCCGCTCTTCCAGTATCCGGACTCGACGTTCAACTCTTCTATTCCCACCCTTAGCCCGCGGCCCTCACGCTTGATGCGTTGTCCTCGGGCCGTCTCTCCAATTGTGTCGCCAATGCGTTTCGCAGTTCCGTTCCATACAGGTCCCATCTCCAGCGAGTGACCTCGCGCGTGACGTCTTCCATGAGGACCAACGAGTTGACACACTTCGCAATGGTCCTGCGAGATGCGAGAAAGTCCACTGCGATTCCAAGATCGCCTGCGACCTGCTGCAGATGCGACTTCAAGTCAGCCCTGACTCTGTCGACAAGTTGACTGGACACCCTCCCGGTCGCCTTGACTTCTCGAAGTCCCTCCGGTGCGTTCAATCCAATCCAGACGGTTTCCAGAATGGCCGTGCCATATCGCCTCAGGATCTGCGGCGAGCACACCGCTTCCAGTCTCTTCCTTTCCAGACTGGGCATCTTCGCGATGGCAAGCAGTTCCTGATCCGACACAATCCAGGTTCTTGGAAGATTGCGCTTCCTAGCAACACCCTCACGCCAGTCGCAGAGACTCCTGAGGACGTTGAGCTGCTGGACCGACAAACCCTTGAATCCGCCGATTCTAAAGTGGAGTTCCTCGTCCCATGCCGCCAGTTCGCCCTCAAGCAGCTCCATTTCCTCTCGGTACCATGAATCCACGCCCTTGTCCTTCATGGCACCGAAGAGACACTCCCAAAGCTCGGTAAGGTGTAGCACGTCCTCTGCCGCGTACTGGAGCTGAGCCGTGCTCAACGGTCTGTTGAGCCACTTTGACGTCGTCTGGGACTTCTCGACCGAAACGCCCAGGAACACCTGCACGGCTTCGCCATATCCGATGCAGCTGTTCTCGCCCACGAACGCTGAGGCAACCCGAGTGTCCTCGCACCGTCGAATCGGTCCCTCTGCCAAGCAAGTGAAGAGCCTCCAATCCTGGCGCATGTCGTGCAGGATCTTCGTATGGCCATCCGAAGCCAGCAATGCTCGAACTCGGTTGAGATCCAGACCGACAAGTGCGTCCACCAAGAAGGTTCGGCCGTCGGAACAGAACTGGTAAAGCGAAGCCCCGGGATAGTAGGTCTTGCGCCATTCAAACTCGGTGTCGATGGCAATCGGATTGCCCATGGAATTGCAAGCGTCCTCAAGCTGGTCCTGAGTTGCCACGTAGACGAAGCTAGCTGCCGACACGGACTCTCCCTCTGATGGCGTGTGCGATCGTTCCCCCGTCCACGTACTCGAGTTCGCCTCCGATGGGCACGCCATGCGCAATCCTCGTGACTGCCGTAGCCTGACCCTCGAGTGACTCCGAGATGAACTGGGCTGTGGCCTCGCCTTCAATCGTAGGGTTCGTGGCGAGAACGACCTCCTTGACACCGCGCTCGGCGACTAGCGGGGGGAGACGGTCCAACCCAAGATCCGAGGGTCCGACGCCGTCAATCGGCGAGAGCCTGCCGTGCAGCACGAAGTACCTGCCGGAGAACTGCCCTGACGACTCGATGGCGATCACGTCTGAAACAGACTCCACGATGCACAACAACTTGGGATCGCGCTTGGGAGACGAGCAGATTTCACAGACTTCCGCTTCCGAGAGATTTCTGCAGACTGAGCAGGCATGCACCAGTTCCACCGCCTCCTGGATGCACTTGGCCAAGCGCTCGGCACCCGCGCGCTCGCCTTGGAGCATGAGCAACGCCATCCGTGTTGCGCTCTTGGGGCCCACGCCCGGCAAGAACTGCAACGCATCGACGAGTCGGTCGACGGAGGGGCTGATGCGCGTCAAGAATCGCCCTTGCCTTCGGCGATGCCGGCCACCAGCTCTTCCATCGCGCTCGAGGTCACCCGATTGATGGATTCGGCCATCCTGCGGCTCGCATCGGTCATCGCCGAAGCAACGAGCTGCTCCACGACTTCCTTGTTCGACTCCTCAAAGACGATGTCCGCTATCTCCACGTTGAGCACCTCGTAGGAAGCGTTGATGCTGATCTTGACAAGTCCGGCTCCGGCCTCTCCCGTGGTCTCGAGACTGCCGAGCGCTTCCTTCACGCGACCGGCGAGTCTCCCTCCGACGACCAAGTCTTGCAGTCCACTCACTGCACCCAGAAGCTTGCCGATCCGGTTGTCAAGACCCATCCAATCTCTCGCTTCTTGCACGATCCTTGTCCGACCCACCTGCGAAGTCCGATGCGATGCGTCGAACCCCGATCACGCTGCCATCAACGGCATCGACAAGTGAACGCACACTGGGCATCTGGAGAATCTTGTCCTTGAATTCTCGTTCTTCGCCCGTCAGTACATGCGCCTTGCGAGCGGATCCCGGGCGAGACGCATCCTCTCTCGTGCGAGACCGACGCGTTCTCTCCCTCTGCCGCCTGGGGCTCGACGCTTCTCTTGCCGAGGCCGGCAACGACCACTCCGACTTCGGGCCCGAGCTCGCCGACCCTGCTTCCTGCGGGAGCAGCGGTTCGAAATCGAGCAGCCGCACGAGCGTCATTTCGAATCCGATGTGCAGATCGGGCGCCAATGACAAGTCTCTTTGTCCCATCAGCAGAATCTGGTAGGCAGTCTGAATCCATTCCGGAGTGGCAAGTCTCGCGATCTCCTTCAGGTTCGCACCAACTTCCCTGCCCGCCGCTTGGGCCATCGCCAGTTCGTGACAGATCGACTGCATGGATGCCATCACCTCTTGGAAGTTCGTGAGGGTGTCCGCGAACGCCCGAGAACGCCTGAACACCTCCGCGCGATCCTGACGCACGATGGCCGCCATCAGTTCGGTCACCTGTTCGCCACGTGCGATGCCGAGCATTCGAAGCACCGCGTCGAGCTCCACCCTTCCTCCTCCAGCGAAGGCGATCGCCTGATCGGTCAACGAGAGAGCATCCCGCATGCTCCCGCTGGCCGCCTTGGCAAGCGCCGGCAATACCTCCAAGTCGTACTCGATGGACTCCGCAGACAGAATCTCGGCGAGCTTCGCCACGATGGTTTCTCGAGAAATGTTGCGGAGAATGAACTGCAGACAGCGGGACAGCACCGTAACCGGTATCTTCCTCGGCTCTGTCGTCGCAAGCAGGAACTTCGCATAATCGGGCGGCTCCTCCAAGGTCTTCAACAGCGCGTTGAAGCTCTGCCGGGAGAGCATGTGCACCTCATCAATGAGATACACCTTGTGGCGGCCAGAGACCGGCATGTACTGCACGTTTTCGAGCAAGGCACGAGTGTCTTCCACACCGGTACGCGATGCCGCGTCCACTTCCATCAGGTCGACAAAGGTGCCTCTGCGCACCTCGGTGCAAGCGCTGCACGATCCGCACGGCTTGCTGGAGACACCCTGCTCGCAGTTCAGGGCGGCTGCAAGCAGGCGAGCGATAGTCGTCTTTCCGACACCGCGCGTTCCGGTGAACAAATAAGCGTGATGCAAGAGCCCCTTGTCAAGGGCGTTGGCGAGCACTTGGACCGTGCTTTCCTGCCCCACCACTTCCGAGAAGCATGACGGCCGATACTTCAGAGCTAGGACTTGGTAGGACACGCGAATTCGGGCCGGCTCATGCGAACTAGGATGGACGGTTCAATCCGGTACTGACACTCATGGCAGTCTACTGAATTCATGGAGGCAACTTGCTAGAGGAATGAGCATGTGCGATGGCGATCCCATCTCTCCCGCCGCGGCCAAGAGCCGCGACAAGCCGTGGTTTGGCGGAAGGGAGTTCGTGATCATCGGCCACCGGGGCGTCGCCGCGCACGCTCCCGAGAACACGCTTCGAGGGGCCGAGCGCGCCCTTGAAATGCGTGTTGATGCAATCGAAGTCGACGTTCGAAAGAGCCGCGACGGATTCGTGCTCATGCACGACTCGACGGTCGATCGAACCACCAATGGGCACGGTCGGGTCTCAAGCATGTCCCTCAGCGAACTCCGCGCTCTCGATGCGGGAAACGGCGAGAGAGTTCCCAGAGTCGACGAGTTCCTTGAAGTGATCCCGCCTCCCACGGTGGCCAACCTTGAGCTGAAAGTGGCCGAAGCAGCTGCATGTCTTGAGGGTCTCAAGTTCGATACCCGACGCCTCCTCGTCTCGTCCTTTCATCGCGCTGCCCTAGCCTCCGCCAGCAGGTATGAGACTGGAGCTCGATTGGCGCTTGCCATTGATCGGTGGAGCCCGGAAACTCTCGTAGATTTCGACCAGGTTGAACTCCATTTCATCTGCATGGATCACCGCGCAGTTACCAGTCGGATCGTCACCCAAGTCCGCGGCGCTGGGCTTGAGCTCCTGGCCTACACCGTCAATTCTGCTTCCAGAGCCCGGCAACTGCGCGAGATGGAGGTGCTCGGCGTGTTCACGGACGATCCTGTTTCTGTCTCCCACCGTGCCTGTACGTTGATCTAGTCGCTGCGTCCAGTCCACCAAGCCTCCCAAGATCGAAGACAGCGATCTGACGTGTTGCATGGGGCGACGGGCAGGAGCTGCACAACCCTGTGATGTAATCCATCAAGACCCTTGGTCGAAGGCCATCCATCAACGCCAGCCCACTCAGGACCCCAAGCGATTCCTCGATCCAGGCATCGAACCTGACCCAGTTCGCGCATGCAGTGGGTATTCAACCCCCTGACTTCAGCGCAATGCATCGGTGGTCCATCGACCACAGGCCAGAATTCTGGAAGCGTGTCTGGAGCTTCACTGAAATTCGTGGCGATTGTGGATTACGCACGGTGATCGATCCTCATTTGTTCCCGGGCGCTCGTTGGTTTCCGGACGCGCGATTGAATTTCGCGGAGAACCTGCTCCGCTACAAGCATGAACCGCAGGCCTTGGTCTCGAAAGACCAATCCGGCGAACGCACCGCGATGAGTTTCGCAGAACTTGCCGAGAAGACCTCTCGGTTCGCGAATCACTTGCGCAATCAGGGTGTCGGCCCCGGTGACACCGTGGCTGCCTGGCTTCCGAACGTCTCGGAAGCCGTTGTAGGAATGCTGGGAACCGCCAGCCTGGGAGCGGTATGGACGTCCGTGTCTCCGGACTTCGGGGTGGCTGCGGTTGTGGATCGTCTAGGACAGATTCACCCGAAGGTTCTGCTTGCGTGCAACCGGTATCGGTACAACGGCAGGGAGTTCAACATCCGCCGCAAAGTGGAGCAAGTCCAACAGGCGGTGCCCAGCATACGATCGGTGGTCTGGCTGGAGGACTCGGAACGCTGCAGCTTTGCTCGCATCTGGGACGAACAGCCTCGATCCATCGACTGCCCGCAGCTTCCGTTCAACCACCCGCTCTACATCCTGTATTCGTCCGGCACCACTGGCAAGCCGAAGTGCATCGTTCATGGGGCCGGAGGTTCGCTGATCCAACACTTGAAGGAACACCAACTTCATGTCGACCTTCGTCGTGGAGATTGCGTTTTTTTCTTCACGACCACGGGCTGGATGATGTGGAACTGGCTGGTTTCCGCTCTCGCCTCAGGGAGCGCTGTCGTACTCTTCGATGGTTCGCCGTTTCACCCGCATCCAGGTCGGCTCATCGACCTGATCGATTCGGAAGGCATCACCGTGTTCGGCGCCGGTGCCAAGTACTTCGCCAGCATCCAGCGGGAGGGTCTCGCCCCTATCGAGACACACGACCTGGCGTCACTTCGGACCATTCTTTCAACAGGCTCTCCCCTGTCTCAGGAGTCCTTTCGATACTGCTACCGTTCGTTCAAGCCCGATGCTCAACTAGCTTCCATATCCGGAGGCACTGACTTGATCTCGTGCTTCGTCCTCGGCAATCCTTGGCAACCTGTCTTTGAGGGCGAGATTCAGGGTCCCGGTCTGGGAATGGATGTTGACGTCGTCGACGACGGATGCAACTCGATAGACGATGCCAAGGGGGAGCTCGTCTGCCGCAAGAGTTTTCCCAGCACGCCGTTGCGATTCGTGAACGACCCGGACGATCGAAAGTTCAGAGGAGCCTACTTCGACAGATTCGAAGCGACCTGGGCGCATGGGGACTTTTGCGAACGTGTTTCCCGTACCGGCGGGTACGTGATTCATGGGCGCAGCGATGCCGTGCTCAATCCTGGCGGTGTGCGAATTGGAACCGCCGAGATATACCGACAGGTGGAGACCATCCCTGAAATTGTCGACTGCGTTTGTGTGGGGCAGGACTGGCAGGGCGACACCCGCGTGATCCTGTTCGTAGTCGTCGAACCTGAAACCAGGCTCGATTCGGAGCTCGTTGCAAGAATCCGCATGCGGATCCGAGAAAACGCGACGCCCCGCCATGTTCCCAGCAAGGTCTTGGAAGTGCCGGACGTACCTCGCACCAGGTCGGGGAAAATCGCCGAACTCGCGGTTCGAGATGTGATTCACGGACGTGCTGCAGTCAACACCGCCGCCCTGTCAAATCCGGAATCGCTTGACGCCTACGCCAATCTGGAAGAATTGACGAGCTAGGCGAGCATCAGCTTGGCCAGACACGGCGATCGGACGACGGTCTCGGTCCTTGCACAGTACACGAAAGAAGGCCAACAGGATTGGGATCCGATGAAATTCGTACATCAATGGGAGCCGAGTCTGCCCCGAATCACGGAGCCTGCCATCTTCATATGCGGCATCCGCAGTGTCGAGGCCACTCTCGCGAACCACAGTCACATCGGGCACGTGGTTTCCGCTCTGGACAGCACCCAGATGCCGGCGTGGAAGAAGGCGGTCAAGGAACTTCCACATCGTCCTGCCGATTGGTGCTTCTGCCGTGCTCCCAACCTTCTGGACCCGCGGGAAAGCTTGGACGGTGCCGCCTACAGCGAATTGGTGGATTCGATCCGGGGGCTGATCGACTTTCTGCGCGCTTGGACAGGGTCGGACTCCATGCTGGTCCACTGCCATGCAGGAATCAGCAGGTCGTCTGCCATTGCTCTCACAGCCCACTCCAAGATCACTGGCGATCCAGGCGAGTCAGCGCGATGCCTCCAAACGGCCTCCGCCTCAACGGGAGGCGTATTTCCGAACGCTCACATCTGTCAAATCGCAGATTCCCTGCTCGGATTCGAAGGCCTGCTCGTTGCTTCCAGCAAGTCTTTGACCGAATCCAAGTCCTGGAAGTAGACCGAAGAACTGCAACGCCAACCGCGTCTCAATGGAGATATCTCATCGGTCCGATACTGGTCGATAGACTTCAGCACCATCCCCGGAGTTGACAGATCGAGGCGCGACGACTGAAGCAATTCTGCAAACGAATCACCAAGTAGCAAGAAAACGCGGCGGAACGCTGGTCGCCGTTGGAGCAGCTATGAAACGAGCCGAAGACGCCGCGATGGCCTCCGCCATTGAGCAGGCCCGGACTGGTGCACGGAATTGCCGTCCGAGTCTACCGACACCGTCACCGGCATCTCATCGACCACGAACTCGTAGATCGCTTCCATTCCTAGATCCTTAAACGCGACCGGCCGCGCTTCGACGATCCGCTTTGAGACCAAGTAGGCCGCTCCACCAACCGCGATCAACGACACAGCGCCGTACTTCTGGATCGCCTCGATGGCAGCTTCACGCCTTTCCGCCTTTCCGATCATGCCAAGCAGTCCAGTGTGTTCGAGCAGAGCGCCAGTGAAGCGGTCCATGCGCGTCGCCGTGGTCGGGCCGGCTGGCCCGACGACCTCGTCCCGAACAGGATCGACGGGACCCACGTTGTAAATGAACTTGCCATTGAGGTCCACCGGAAGGGGCTGGCCTTTGTCAATCCGATCCACCAACCTCTTGTGGGCAGCGTCCCGACCGGTGAGAAGGGTTCCGCTGAGAAGCAACGTCTGTCCGGCACGCCATTGCCTTGTCTGATCACGCGTAACCCGGTTCAGGTCGACCCGAACGACATCTTCACCCGGTTCGTAAATCAGATCTGGCCATAGTGACAGGTCGGGAGGCTTGAACGAGGCGGGGCCGGACCCGTCAAGCTCGAAGTGGACATGACGCGTGGCGGTGCAATTGGGGATGAGGGCGACCGGCTTGTTGGCTGCGTGAGTCGGGTAATCGAGGACCTTGACGTCCAACACGGTCGTGAGGCCTCCCAGTCCCTGCGCCCCGATTCCAAGGCGATTGATCTCCTCGTAGAGATCCAGCCGAAGCCGTTCGGCCCGCGACTCTGCACCGCGCTCGATCAGGTCATGGATGTCGATCGGAGCCATGATCGCTTGTTTGGCCAAAACCATCGCCTTTTCGGGAGTTCCCCCGATTCCCACCCCGAGTATTCCAGGCGGGCACCAGCCGGCTCCCATCTTGGGCACCGAATCCAGCACGAAGTCCATGACTGAATCGGAGGGGTTCAATACCTTGAACATGGCCTTCGCTTCGCTCCCACCGCCCTTCGCAGCCACCCGCAGGCCCAAGCGGTTGCCCGGTACGACCTGAAAGTGGACCACGGCTGGTGTGTTGTCGCCGGTATTGACGCGACGTCCGTCCGGCTCGGCCAGCACCGAAGCGCGCAATGGGTTGTTCACGTCCTTGTAAGCCCGCCTCACACCCTCGTTGATCATCTCCTCCAGCCCGCAATCGGCATCCCACTCCAGATCCATGCCGACATCCGCGAACACGTTCACGATCCCAGTGTCTTGGCAGATCGGGCGTTTTCCGAGAGCACACATGCGGGAGTTGGCCAAGACCTGCAAGAGCGCAGACTTCGCAGCGGGAGACTCCTCGCGCTCGTAAGCGGACGCCATGGCGTTGATGAAATCCGGGGGGTGGTAGTAGGAGATGTACTGCAGCGCGTCCGAGATGCTGCTGACGACATCGCCTTGGCTAATGGTTGTCATGTCAACCTTCCCAATAGCGGCAGACCTCCGTCTGATTCAGATCGGAGCGTCCACCTGCCATGCGTCCTGCCCGAGCGTGCAGAACTCTCCAAGTAGCATAATCTACACCCTTGGCTGCCGGTCACCATGAAGCGCATCCTGCTGTACACGATCGTGGCGTCTCTCGTAGTGATCACGATCTCCGGTGGGGTTCTCATCTGGCTTCACGATTCGGAAGAGATTCCTCAGCCCATGGTTGCCGAACCAGTCACGATGAGACTCATCGAGACCGGTCAGGTCATGGGAGGCTACGGCAAGCACGGCGCACGCGCATGGCTTGGAATTCCCTATGCAGCGCCGCCTCTGGGACGGCTTAGATGGATGCCACCTGAGCCCCCGGTTCCCTCCTCGACCATCTTGCGCACCACGTCGGCCGGCAACATCTGTCCGCAGTACATCCAAGACGACCTTGCATCGACGGGCCATGCAGCATTCAGGCTGCCAGGACAGGAAGACTGCCACTCCCTGAATGTCTGGTCTGCACCGAACGCCGCCGATGCTCCGGTCATGCTGTGGTTGCATGGAGGCGGCAACACCGTCGGGCAGGGTGACATCCACGACGGGTCTCTCTTGGCTGCCCGGCAAGGAGTGGTGGTCGTGACGATCAACTACCGCCTGGGAGTCTTGGGATGGTTCGCGGAGCCGTCGTTGCGTACTGGGGATCCGGTCTCGGACTCGGGCAACTTCGGTCTGCTCGACATCCTCCGTGCGCTTCAATGGGTGCAAGACAATATTTCGAAGTTCGGCGGAAACCCCGAGAACGTCACCCTCTTCGGAGCGTCCGCTGGAGGTGCCGACACGCTGGCGGTGCTGGCTTCCAGACGCGCCAAACACCTCGTTCACCGGGCCATCGTCCAGTCGGGATCCTATCGACCCACGATCCTGGAGGCCCAGGCAACATCACTCAGCGGTGAAGGCTGGGCACACACCTACACGGCCAAGTTGGAAGC
>JAGWBL010000222.1:2820-4437 GCA_021295935.1 Pseudomonadales bacterium | reverse complement strand
GTTCGAGACCTGCTTGTCCAGTTCGCTCTCGTCGTGCGCCGCGCTGGTATGGCCGGACAGTTCGGACTACCTCGCAAAGTTTCTCCCCACGACTGTCTTGATCACCGGCCACGACATCATCTTCTTCTGGGTCGCGCGCATGATCATGATGACCCTCAAGTTCATGGACGAGGTTCCGTTTCACACCGCCTACATCCACGGAATAGTGCGCGATGCCCATGGACGGAAGATGTCAAAGACCGCGGGCAACGGACTCGATCCGCTGGACATCATCGATGGCGTCGACATCGACACGTTGGTCGCCAAGCGCACTGCCAACCTTCCCCAACCCCGGATGTCAGCGGCGATCGAGAAGCGCACACGAGCGGAACTTCCGCATGGGATCTCCGCCTACGGAACGGACGCCCTGCGATTCACGATGTTCGCCATTGCGTCCCCAGGGAGCAGCTACAACTTCGACCTGAAGAGGGTGGAGGGCAACCATCACTTCTGCAACAAGCTTTGGAACGCCTCGAAATTCGTGCTCGCGAACTGCGCTGGGCAGGAGCTCGGGGGGCCGATCGCACCGACCGTGTCGGACCGCTGGATCCGGTCCCGTACTCGACTTCTCGTTCGTACGGTGCACGAGTCCATCGCGCAGTACCGATTTGATCTTTACGCTGACGCGATCTACCAGTTCGCATGGGGCGAATTCTGTGACTGGTACCTGGAAATCAGCAAGACCGTCCTTGCTGATGACGATAGTTCTTCCGAAGAGTGTCGGAGCACACGGTGCACGCTCCTGGCAGTGCTTGAAGCCCTTCTTCGAACAGCACATCCCATCATGCCGTTTGTGACCGAGGAAATCTGGAGGAAAGTTGGGCCGCTCACGGGCAGATCCGCGGCGACGCTCATGCACGAAGTGTTTCCCGCGGAACACGAATTCGATCCCGATGCTCAGGCAGAGGAGACCATTGCGTGGCTGATTGATGTAGTTTCCAAGGTACGAACGATCCGAGGTACCCGAGACCTGTCGCCGAAACGAAGCATTCAGTTGCTGCTGTCGGAAGGCACGGCAGCCGACAGGACAAACTCGGACGCGTCAAGGAACGTCCTGACTCGGCTGAGCAATGCGAGCCGCGTGGGCTGGCTCGAGACGGGACAGCAAGCACCCCCAGCTTCGATTCAAACGTGTGGCACCATGAGGATTCTGATTCCCTTCGAGACCGAGCAAGAACGCTTGCAAGAAGTGGATCGCGTTTCAGGCAAGCTGACCGAACTGCGCGCAAGACACAGACTCGAATCTACGAAGCTCAGCAATCCGAAGTTTGTGGAACGAGCTCCAGCGGACGTCGTGGAGCGCGCGCGGCAACGAGAGAAAGACCTTCGGATCTCCTGCGGTGTCTATGAGGAGCAGAACGCAGCACTGAGTGGCCTAGGCTGATCCTGGCCCAGCCTGCAGTCTGTTGATGGTCGAAGGAAGCCGCGCTACCGAATCCTGAGCACGAGCTTTCCTACGTTGGCGTTGCCGCGCATGATCTCGTGGGCGCGCTCGACCTCGTGAATGGGCAACACCTCGTGGATGACAGGCTTGATCTCGCCCGATTCGATCAACGGCCAGCCCCTCCGTTTCAGCTC
>JAGWBL010000222.1:558-2569 GCA_021295935.1 Pseudomonadales bacterium | reverse complement strand
CTGCTCCGAGATTGAGACATGCGCTGAGCTTTTCTTCGGATCCTGCGGTCACGAAGCAGGGATTGCCGAAGGCTTTGCACATCTGAATTCCCGCCGTGCCGACTCCGCTGGCCGCCGCGTGAAGAAGCACCCTCTCTCCTACGCTCGCGGCAGCTTCCATGTACATGTTCAGGTAGGCGGTTGCGAACACCTCGGGAAGTGCGGCGGCCTCTTCGAAAGTGAGGCCTGCTGGAACAGGCAGAACCTGTTCCGCGGGGACCGTGACCAACTCGGCGTACCCTCCTCCGGCGAGCAGCGCACAGACTCGGTCGCCCGGCTGGAATCTGGCAACATCCCTCGCGACTGCCTCCACATGTCCCGCACATTCAAGCCCAAGAATCCCACTCGCACCTGGAGGTGGTGCATAGCGGCCGTCTCTCTGTACTAGATCGGCTCGATTGACCGCGGTTGCGTGATTATGAATCCGCACCTCGCCGGACTTCAGTGATGCTTCCGCTATCTCTTTCCATACCAGTCTGTTGCCTGATTCGAGCAAGGCTCTCACCGAATTGCTCTCCTAGCGCGATAGCGAATTTCGAAGGACCTGAAAGGTGTCCCGCACACTCCCCAACTGCACCGTCGTCGGATCTGCCCAGTCATCACACACGGCACGAGCAACAAGAGGAATCGGAACTCGCTTGGGGAGCAACGTCGGAATCGCGCTGGCCTGAACATTGCGAACCACTCGATGCGAGGTACGCACTACTATCCCGCCAACATCGTCGAGCGAGCTGGATCAGAATAGATGTCTGCAGGAATTCTCGTCGCAAATCTCGGCTCTCCGGACGCTCCGAGCACCGAGCCTGTCGAACGATACCTGTGTGAGTTCCTCATGGATCCACATGTGATCAGCCTGCCTTCACCGCTTCGTTCGATTCTTGTTCGCAGGCTCATCGCACCACGACGCGCACCCAATTCCGCGCGAGCGTACAGAAAAATCTGGATGGACCACGGATCCCCCTTGGTCGTACTCAGCGGAAGACTAGCAGATGCCTTGGCAAGCGCCACGGGACTGCCCGTGTCGCTCGGCATGAGGTACGGATCTCCCTCCTTGCGATCCGCCTTGGAACGGCTTGACGACTGCGACGAGGTTCTAGTCGTGCCCCTGTATCCTCACTATGCTCTCCCCACGCGGCAGACACTCTACGAAGCGCTCGACTCGCTGGACGGAACCGGAAAAGTGCGCGTTCTCCGTCCGTTCTACGACGATCCGGAATTCGTGGAGTTGCTGGCTGGACGGATAAGAGACCAGCTCGACGAGAGCACGGACCACCTACTGTTCAGTTTCCACGGATTGCCTCACCGATCGATACGCCTGGCAGACCCAACCAAGCGACACTGCCTGTCGCGCTCAAGCTGCTGCGACGATCCTTCGCCTGCTCATGAATTCTGTTACCGCCACCAGTGCTACGCCACGGCACGCGCCGTTGCGGCGACGTTGAATGTCGCTTGGTCGGTCTCGTTTCAGTCGCGCCTTGGTCGTCTTCCCTGGCTCACGCCTTATACAGATGTTCGACTCAGAGAGCTGGCCGAACGGGGTGCCAGACGCGTGGTTGTCAGTTCACCTTCCTTCATGGTTGACAATCTGGAGACTCTGGAAGAACTCGCCATCACCGGGGTCGAGCGATTCAAGCGTTACGGGGGTGAGGAACTTCGCGTTGTTCCCTGCTTGAATGCTCATGCCAGGCTAGTGGCTCTGCTTGAACGCTGGCTCAGGAACCCGAGTGAGTGGTTTGAAGAGTTGACAAGCGTGCAGTCTCCGCGTGGATGCGGATAGCGACTTGCCACCTTCCATATGCCGATTCGGCGCAGAGATGTCGCCGCTGAATCAAGAACCCCTTGCACCCCCAAGTAGCTGGGATTCTTTCGAGATTGAAATCAGTCGCCGGAGTTGAAGCAGCGCAACAATTGACAATTTGTGCTTGATTGCTTGTCATCGGAAGCATTGGTAGAGCGTCACGTCTCGAATCCA
>JAGWBL010000222.1:0-505 GCA_021295935.1 Pseudomonadales bacterium | reverse complement strand
ACGGGAGTGCGGATCTTGGATTTCCCTGCCAACGTGCCAACGCTGGGCCAGAGTCGAACCGCTGGCTCGCTTCGTCCCTTGTGCGAACGGTTAGGAGCTGGAACGCCAGAGCGTTGAACCCAACGCGTCTAGGGATTGACGCCTAAACGCCCGCTGATGAAAGCCTGTCGAACGGCCGCGATGCTGAAGAGCTGGTCAATGGTCTGGACAACAACTTCGAACTGCCCGGCGCGTGGTTTGCCGACTTCTCCAGCAACGCTAACCATGAACCACTTGTGGCCTCAGCGAATCCGTAGCTACCGACAAACATCCGTGCTTCGTGAGGCAATTGCAGCACCCAGGCCAGCACGAACTCGTCATTTCTCCGACCGTCTCGGCCATCAAAGCACAGGACTGCCTGCGGGTCCGGCTGAGCGAGAGACCACGAACAAGAGATCTCCCTCCGAGACCTGTTGACCTGTTGACACAATCACCCTAGTGACGGTGAACTCCGAGTTCTCCCTGT
>JAGWBL010000221.1 GCA_021295935.1 Pseudomonadales bacterium | reverse complement strand
TCTAACCGCATAAAGCGAAGCGAAGCTCAGCGACCTGCCCTTCTCGGAGTCATCCCCAGCACGCCAACAGGACCGACGAGAAGCCTGGGGTTCCGCCAGGCGAACCCAATCTGCCGCAACTGCGCTAAGCCCACGCCAAGTCAGGCACGGCTGCTCTGTGGCGCAGACTCCGCAGTCGAGGCCGGAGGAGACTCGCCCCAAGTGCGCCATGGTCGTTCCGGCCCAGGACCTCTCGGCGGCTGGTCCGCAACCACCGACAGGGGGTGCATGTCCCGGATCTCGTCATTGACGTGCGGCACCGTTCCGGCAAGCAGCATCGAGAATTTCGGAGGAAGCGTTCCTTGGAACGTCGACTTCCGAGGTGTGCATGTGGCCGGGGCCCGAGCAGATCCGGAGCATCTGCTTCCACCGCTCCACCGTCGGTGGATGGCCACTACATCAATTTCACCCCATTTCTCGCCAAAATCGAGAGACTCCTGCACGGTCACGTACCCTTGGCCATGCAACGCGAGTGCGCGGCACTCCAGCAGTGACTCGTGGACGATCTCGGAGTGTTGGTCGTCCAGCCCGGCAAGAACCAAGCCTTGCGCTTCCGAGACCAGCGCTCCGGAATTTGGCCGAACCATGACGCCGGGACTCTCGGCGCACCGCGTGCCGCCGGCCACTCCTGGACTAGTCTTCTCCAGAAGTGCTGTTTGCCTGGTCCAACAAGACAAACTTGGGCAAGCTGACCGGGGCCCGTACCACCCGGACCCTGTTCCCGCGAACATCGTGGTCGAATCGCTCGCGGCTCTCCAACTACACTTGTTTCAAGGCTCGCTTCGGCCGCTACATGCTCCAGCCTGAACCCGCGGTTCCCTCCGAGACCTCGATCCCCACCTACGGAGCTCTGGATCTCGGATCGAACAGCTTCCATCTCATCGTTGCCGGCGAGTCCGGAGGCCGCCTCAAGGTGCTCGACAAGCACCGGGAAGCCGTTCGCCTCGCGCGCGGTCTCGATGCGACGGACCGAATTTCCCAGGAGAGCATCAAGACTGCGTTGAGCGCGCTTCGACGCATGGCCGAACGGATCAAGAACGTGCAGAGAAGCCACCTGCGTGTCGTCGGAACGAACACGCTACGCAAGGCCGAGAACAGTGAAGCGTTCATCCGACAAGCGGAGGACGTGCTCGGCCACAGGATAGAAATCATTGGAGGCCGCGAGGAAGCGCGCCTGATTTTCCTCGGAGTGTCCCACTCGATCGAAAACCGTCATTCACGAAGAATCGTCATCGACATCGGTGGCGGAAGCACCGAACTCATTCTTGGTCAGCACTTCCAACCGCGGTTCATGGAGAGCCTGGACATCGGGTGTGTTTCCATGACGGATCGCTGGTTCTCCAGCGGCTTGATCAAGCTCAGTCGATTCAACAACGCCATCAACGATGCGGGCAGCGAGATCGAGACCGTCGAGCATCCATTCACCAAGCACCGTTGGGACGTGGCCATCGGAGCTTCCGGCACCATCCTCGCCGCGCAACAAGCAATGTCCAAGCAGCTCGGAATGCCCGTCGTCACCCTGGAGGGCCTCATGCACGTCAAACGGGAGATGCTCCAAGCGGGGCATGTCCGCGAGCTGCCCGCCAGTCTGGCAAGCGTTGATCGCGCAGCCGTGTTTCCTGGAGGGATCGCCATCCTCATCGCGCTGTTCGAGCGCCTCCAGATCGAGGAAATGAGCGTCTCCGACAGTGCGCTGAGAGAAGGAATCGTCCACGACATCCTCGGTCGGGTGCAGGATCAGGACATCCGCGAGAAATCGGTCGTCGAGCTTATGGCTCGATACCACGTGGACGAAATTCACGCGGAACGCGTTGCGCATACAGCCATTCTGCTTCTGGATCAAGTCTCATCTTCGTGGGACGTCGGCGACGAGGAGGATCGCGCCCACCTGCGGTGGGCCGGCATGTTGCACGAGATCGGCCTGGACATCTCACACGCTTCCTACCACAAGCACGGTGCGTACCTGCTCGAACATCTGGACATTCCCGGATTCAGTCGCGAGGAACA
>JAGWBL010000017.1 GCA_021295935.1 Pseudomonadales bacterium | reverse complement strand
TCGCTTCGTCGAGAGGGGCCGGGCATCCAAGAGCCCATGATGTTGCTTGGCTACATTGCCGCTGTCACCCGTCGAATCGAGCTTGCACCATGGGCCATCATCCTGCCGGCGCGTGAGACCATTCTGTTTGCGGAACAGGCGGCCGAGCTGGATGTTCTCTCAGGTGGACGGGTGCGTCGGGGTCTGAGTAGGGCCTGACCCTGACGACTACACCGCACTTGGGCACCGGTTCGAAACCAGGGCGATCGTTGCGCCGGACAATTGCAGTTGCTCAGGCTGCCCTGAGAGGTGGGGATGTCTCTTTGTCTGTACGGTTCCATCAAGTACCCGAGAGTCGCTTCTCGCGGAGGCCAACCAGGAGCGACCTGTCGATCTGGATAGGTGGAGCTGCAGTTCCAGGCACCAAGGTCCTCACCCGAACTGCAACTCTCGCTGATGGTTGGTTCGTGCTAGGTGGTACGTAGAGGTTTCCGCACCGGCGGCCCGAGTTTGAAAGCCTGATGAACCAGCACGGAAGGGATCCGGCGGCCATGGGCAAGGAGGCGAGAGTGCGCACTGCGGGAAGGGTATCGTCGCATGGGCCGGATGCGGTCCCGCAATGGCAGCCCTTCGGAAACTCCCACTTCCTTCGAACCTTTGGCGCAAGCCTTGCGCCCCATCAACAACTCGAGACGCTCCGCGAGGCGGTGCAGGATGTGCCAATTCCCGACGCGGATTGACTCGACTGAATCGTCGGTGGGGCTGGCTACGGGCCGGCTCCGATCTTCTGCGTGATGTCCTCCAAGCGACCGCTGACGAACAATCGAAACTGGTCCATGGAAGCGATGGCTTCCTCGTTGTTTCCGATGCGGTCTTCCACCGAGCCCTTGAAGCTTGCAAGTTCGCGGTTCAGCGTGTTCAGCTGATCTTGCATGTCCCTTTGCTTGCGGATCATCTGGTCGATGCTGCCGTTCAGATCGTCCAGAAGCCGTGAATGCTCTGCCACCTGCTTGATCAGCTTCTCAAGCGTCGCGGTCTCCTTCTTGATGGCTTCTCGAACCGCAGCCACATCGTTTCGAAGAATCTTGACTGCACCCTGATTCTGTTCGATCCAGTTCTTGTTGCGCTTGTTGGAAATGTCCCAGAGCTTGCGCACCTCGGATTCCCAGAAATCCAGCGCATGGGAGACATCCGAACCAGCCGCCGAGATGTTCTCGTCCGTGGCGCGCACGCGCTGTTGCAAGGAGTCGATCGTCGAAACAGCGCTGGTGAGTACCAGTTCCAGGTTGTCGATTTTGCGGGATTGGTCCACCATGAACCATGCGCTGATTCCAAGACCTGCCATCAGGACCACGAGGGTCAGGAGCAAACCGGTTCGCGCTCCGAGGCTTGCGCGCCGCGGTGGGCGCGTGTACGCACGTTGCGACTCAGTTGCAGATAGGGGAGGCCCCGAGTGCGGTGGCTGTGTCAATGTGGCTCCAGTTCAAACGCTCTCGTCAATTCGAGTAGATTAGGGAAATGAAGCCGCGATTCAAGAGCGCACCCACACTCGAGGTTTGGTGGCGCGCGAACGCGGATGGACGCCGAAACGGATCAGCAGTTGGCCGTCAGAGCCAGACCATGAGCAACCACATGATGGCGGTCAGCGCCAAGCTTGACGTGATCACGCCTCGCACGGTGGTGATGGGACCCATCTTGCCGAAGATGGCGTTCAGCTCGATTGCGAGAACGATCAGCAGTGCGACGATCAACTCCGTTGTGCCCTCGTTCCACGCACCTCCCAATTTGTAGTGTGCGCTCGAGGTCATGAAGAACAGCATGGGCAGCGAGAGGAGAGTGTTGCTGCGGGAGGCGAGCAATGCCTTGCCCGCGGCGGCGCCCTGGTTGGGATCGGGCTCGCCTCCGGCTGCTACCGCCTCGTTGGAGGCGATCACGATGCGCTGATTCGGCCAGATGATGAACCAGACGTTGATGAGCATGAGCGTCGCCATCACTACGCCGACGAGAATGTCCGAACTCAGCTGTCCGGTGACCATCACGAACCAGAGCAGGAGCAGTCCCGTCAGGAACGTCAGAAGCGCCGCCCACCGGAACCACCAAAGGGCGCTGGGCACCAACTTGGTGAAGGCATCGACCTTCGCTTCTGCGGAGGCAGCCGCCATGTAGCCGCCCTGAACGAAGTTGAAATAGTACAGCAGTCCGATCCAGGCGATGCCGAAGGCGATGTGCCCCCATCGTGCAAGAAACTGGATGAGAAATTCGACGTCCACCATGTACCTCCTGTGAATGCGTGCCGCGAGTGACCTTGACGATCGAAAGTCAATGTTCAATGGAGTCTCGCGACGATTCAATTGTGCATAGCTTGAAGTCGACAAACGACACGACATGCGAGAATCTGAGGGTGTCGGACGGAACGGGCAATGGATCCGTCGAGCACCACGCGTGACAGGTGTCGCCGTGGCGAAACACTCGGTGCGTCGTACCTTTCGAGCCAACGAACCCGTTGTGCTGTGCGAACGATTACCATTCTCGTTCTCCGCAATTCACGCTTTCGATGCCGCTAAATCCAGATTCCGTTGGCGTGCAGGGAGTTCCGATCAGGCGTTCCTGGAGTTCCACCGACGCCATGCTGTATGCCTTGGGTGTCGGTGCCGGTGTGGATGACCTTGCGTTCACGACGGAGAACAGCAACAAGGTCAAGCAACGTGTCTTGCCGACTTTCGCGGTGATCATCGGCGGTGGTGGGATCCCGCTGCGGGAGATCGGGACCTTTGACCCGACGCGATTGTTTCACGGAGCGCAGGCCATAGAGTTGCTGGGTGAGATCCCTCCTTCCGGAGAGGTGGAGACAATTGGCAGGATCTCGGCGCTTTGGGACAAGCGTCACTCCGCGGTGGTCGAAGCCGAGACCGAGTCACGAGATCAAGCGACCGGCGACCTGCTGGTCCGAGGCCGTTGGACCCTTTTCGTGCGAGGTGAAGGAGGCTGGGGCGGTGAACGCGGCCCGTCACAGAAACTTCGGATGCCGGATCGGGAGCCGGATCACAGGGTGGACTACCAGATCAGCGAGAACCAAGCCCTCTGGTACCGGTTGTCGGGAGACCGCAACCCGCTGCACTCCGATCCATGGTTCGCTGGAAGGGCCGGATTCGACCGACCCATCCTGCATGGACTCTGCACTTACGGATTTGCCGGAAGGGCGCTGCTGAGCTGCCTTTGCGGCAACGATCCGTCGTGTTTCCGAACCATGTCCGGTCGCTTCACGAAGCCAGTGTTTCCGGGGGACTTGCTGACTGTGAGCATTTGGAAGAACGGTCGCGAGGCGTGCTTCCAGACATCGAACCAGCATGGAGAAACGGTACTCGATCAAGGTCTGTGCACGGTGGACTGACAAGAGTCGGACACTTTCGGTTGTCACGAACGATTGCCCTCGAACCGCGCGGCATGGACCGCCAGCTCGGGTGTTCGTGTCACTCTGAGTACTTGATGTCCAAGGGAGCGGCGGCCGATGATGCGTTACATCGCGCCAAGGGTGATGGGGTGCCGACTGCAACACTCAGACTCCGCCCCTGCTCATTGGACCTCGTCGGAATTGGTAGCCAGGCAGGTGCCGCGGAGCAACTTGAACTGAGTGTCGACTGGTCGGGCGGGTCTGGTTGAACGCATTTCAATTTGTGACTCGAAACGCTGTCCGGATGTAACGGCCTTCGCAACAAGCAAGTTGTCGTCGCATGGTCTCGAGCGCGCGACGACGCTGCGTCCGTCCACTCTGACGTAAGACCATGGAACGCAAAGGGAACAAGTCCGCTCCGGGAAATCCGGGCCACAGGCACTCACGCTGCTTGCGGAAAATCGAAGATCTTGCCGTTGTTGAGAATGCCGTTCGGATCCAGAGCCGACTTCAAGCGGCGCATGACCTCGATTTCGACGTCGGACCTGGAAATGGACAGGTACGGTTTCTTCTCCAGCCCGATCCCGTGCTCGGCAGACACCGATCCCCCGATTGCTCGAAGCGGCTCGTAGACGCATCGCTCGATCAGTGGGTGCACCGCGTCGTCGCTGCCGGCGTGAATCGCGAAGTGGAGGTTGCCGTCGCCCATGTGTCCAAACGTGAACTTTCGATAGCGATCAGCCCCGAACTCTGCCAGCAGTTCTTGTTCGACAGAGTCAACGTAGTCCTTCATCGCGCCGATCCGAAGGCTGACATCGAAGGTGTACATTGGGTCGTACTGATAGATCTGGTCTACGTCATCCCGGACGGCCCACATCGACGTTCGCTGAGATTCGTTCTGGGCGAGCACGGCATCGGCGACGAGCTCTTCCTCGGCAGCTTCCTGCAGTGCGGCGAGCATGCGTTCCTTGTCCGTTGCTGGATCGCCGCCCAACGCTTCGGCCAGCACGTAATGGGAGTAGCCGTGCTTCAGAGGTGGTGACTGGTGGGCGGGAAAAGAAGTGACAAGTGCATAGAAGTCGGCCCACATGACTTCGAAGGCCGACAATGTCCCGTTGAGCCGGGAGTCCAGGAGTTTGAGAAGAGCTGGAAGTTGGTCGAAACTACGCGTGGCAATCAGAACCGTCTCCCGGCTTCGCGGTTTCTCGCGAAGACGAAGCACTGCACGAGTCACCACTCCGAGACTGCCTTCGCTGCCGATGAACAGCTGCTTCAGGTCGTAGCCGGTGTTGTTCTTGATCATGGAATTCATGGAAGAAACGACGGTTCCGTCGGCGAGAACCGCCTCCAGTCCGAGGACGGATTCGCGGGTCATTCCGTACCGAATCACCCGATTTCCTCCCGCATTGGTCGAGATGTTGCCTCCGACCGTGCAGGAGCCCCTTGCGCCCAAGTCAAGGGGAAAGAGCATGCCTTCGGCGTCGGCGCGCTCTTGAACGCGCTGCAAGATCGTGCCGGCCTGAACCGTCATCGTTCGGTTGGTCGTGTCGACGGATTCGATCCGGTTCATCCGCTCCAACGACAGCACGAGATCATCTGGCCCTGTGACGGCGCTGGCCACCACGCCAGTGAGTCCTCCGTGTGCCACCACAGATTGGCGTCGTAGGTTGCACAACTCCAAGACACGACTCACTTCGCCGTTGGTTCGGGGGCGAACAATGGCGTGTGCTTGGATCGGATCCTTGCGCCAGATGCCGCTCAGTCGTTCTCGGACCTGTTCGCCTGTCAGAACCCCCGTTTCGCCGGCGATGGCGCGAAGTTCAGAGTGGAAGGCTTCCATTTGCAGACCAGGTGGACCGGCCCGTCGGAGTATAAGTCTCGAATCGCGGCCACCCGAACCACCGCGACCGAGGCCGTGGCACAGCCTCGACTTCCGTCGACCAGCACGAACAGTCGGTGCGCTCGGTTGCTGGTTCTAGCGCACCACGCTCCCTTCACCATAGGTGGGACGCGCCGTTGCTATGTCCACCCTGACGATCCTTCGAAGTGCATCAAGGTGCTCAGGCCCGACAGGACAGCTGTACAGCGCAAGCGCGCTGCGAAGGGGTGGCGCAGGTTGAAGCCCCTGGCGTCGTTTGACGACCAAGTCAAGGAGAGACGTGCCTACGAACGTCTGATTTCGCACCGTGAGGATTTTGTGTTCAGGCACGTGCCCAAGTACTTCGGAACCGTGGACACCGACATGGGTATCGGCATCGTGACGCAACTGATCCGGGACTTCGACGGAAAGTTCCCGGCAACGCTGGAAGAGGCCTTGCTGTTGCCAGTGACATCAGAACTCACGTCCGCGGTCGATCAGTTCAAGCGGTGGCTTCGCGACTCTCTGCTGCTTACGAGGGACCTGCTGCCCCACAACATCATTGTGGTCAGACAATCGGAAGGCGTGTCGAGATTGATGATTGTGGATGGTCTGGGCAGCAGCGAGTTCGTGCCGCTCTCGCACTGGAATCGGTTCGCTGCCCGCAAGAAGGTGGGGCGCAAGATCGCGAAGTTCGAGGCATGGACCGGCCTCAGGTGAACCCAACGGCCCCAGCATCGAGGAGCTCCTGTGTCCGCAACCGCTCTTCGCTTGCGGCCAGGTCTCACACCGGACAGCTCGGGCAGCCAGTCCATTGAGGATCTTCCCGAAGTTGGACGCGCGACTAAGGGGATTGCGCGGACTACTGGCACCGTTGCTTTACCGAGGCACACGATTTAGCTGTCCAGCCTGCTCGCAATCGTTTGGGAGATTTCGATCGGCCGGACGAGGATCGTCGCGCCGACGTAATGCTCTGTGCCCGGGTTGCGGATCTAGGGAGCGCGATCGACTGGCATATCTCTTCCTTCAACGCAATCGCCGTTCACTCGAAGTCGACAACATGTTCTTGCTGCATGTCGCTCCCGAGGCTTGTCTTGCACCCGTGCTTCGTGAGTGGGCGACGGGAGGCTATCTGACAGCGGATCTGGTGCGCACAGACGTGTCCGTCCGTTTCGACATCCTGGCATGTCCACTTCCCTCGAGCTCGATGGATGCGATCTACTGCAGTCATGTCCTCCAGGACGTGGTCGACGACGGACGCGCTTTGTCGGAGTGCTTTCGAGTTCTCAAGCCGGGCGGGTGGGCCATACTCAATGTGCCCGTCAAGACTACGGAAACCGTGGAACACCCGGACAGTCCTGGAACTCGCAGGTCCTCAACGGACACTCGGATTCCCGAACACCTGCGGACGTACGGGAAAGACTATGCACGAAAACTCAGTGTTGCAGGTTTCGAAGTCCATCCCACCGCGAGCCAAGAAGTGCTGGAACGATGGGAGGATTGCAGTTGTGCGTTGAACGGTCCCGCTGCGGGAACGGTGTTCTTCGTGCGCAAGCCCCGGGAAAGTCAGTCAGTCTGACACTGGAAGCAAGAGCGTGCATCCAATGGACGGGGTTCCGTCTCACCGATTGCTGCGGAACCGCGATCCCTGAGGAATCGCCGACGAAGACGGTTGCTTCTCTGAAACTGGAGTGTTCCGAACTCACTCCGTGGGTCCAGACCTCGATCGTCCCGAGCCTCCGCTCGCCTCAACGGCACACTCAATGTCCGAGAACGTCTGCGTAGCGAGCACGTTCAGCGATACGAACCCCACCGCCCTTCCCTGCATCTCGAACCGATTGGACCTGAGGACCGTCGCTCCAAGCTCTTCGTCATAGTAGAGGTCGAGCGTGTTCTCCATTTTGCGAATTCTGACGAACATCCTCGGCGAGTACGGCTTGCGAAGCCTGTAGCTGAGCTGTCGTACATGAGGGGGATCGATTCGGACGACCAGGGTCGTTTCGACAGGAATGTCTTCTGGCGAGCCATTCGGGCCGTCCTGAAAAGTGAATTCAATGTCTACGACAAATGAGATCTCTTCATTCGTTCTCGCCTTGACGGAGAGAACTGCGAAGTTGACGAGTTCGGGAACCTTCTGAGGATGGGGTGGCAGATCGTTCTGCATGCTTCTCTCGAATGGCGTGAGTTCGGGGCGCCCTCTGGCTCCATCGATCTCGGCCTGGATGTCTTCCGGAGTTGCGTCGGGTTCTCCCGTTGGGACTCTGACGGGTTCAGTCTCTGCAACCACACCGGACTCCGCGATCCTCTGCCAGCCGTGCAGAGGTCCGGGAGCATGGAGGCGAGAAAGGAGTTCGGCGACGCCGGATCCAGACTCGGGGGGAGGGCTGTCATTCAACGACAAGACCTGCAGACGTTTCCCTTCGGGACGCGTCGGGTCCCAGAGAACACGCGAGCGATCCTCTCCGACATCGATGTCGACCAAGAACGAACACTCCGATCCGGACCTCCAGGCGCCGAGCGCCTGGAGAAGGATGCTTCGGTCCTCAGGCGTAAGCTCAGCGGAAGTCGCCGACGAAAGCGAACCCGAGAGGAAAACAGCGGCCAGCACCGAAGACCCAAGACGCGAGCGAGAAGCCATTTCAGTGGATTTCCAAGGCAGTCCAAGCGGAACTTCGGATTACGTTCCCGTTTGCCCTCGGGAAGACCGATAGAGCCGTGATTCAACACTCCAAGATGCGCGCGACGGGTCGTTCAGTCGCCGAGAGGCATCTGGGCACTGTGCCGAGTGCCCTTTCCGCCCGAACGAGAGACAGCGGCAGACCGAAAGCCCGATGGGCGTAATGTGTCGTCGACGAAAATCGAACTGGACAATGCATTTCCGAGTGTTGCGAGTCTAGCCTTGGTCGTGCGACACCACATGAACGTGACGCTTGGAGGTGCCAGTTCCGGGGACTCCTGAGTCCTCGCATTACCATGACCGAGCCTTCTCTCCCCTCCACCCGGAACCTCATCGCTTGCACATAGCAGAAGTCGCTGTTCGCCGTCCGATTGCGGTGTGCATGTTCTTTGTCGCAGTCGTGATCCTGGGGATCGTCGCCGTCGCCCGCATTCCGGTGGAACTGATCCCCAATCTGCAGGGGGAGAAGCTCTACGTGAGCTTTGGGCGGACAGGCGCGGAAGCCTCGGTGTTGGAGCGGGATATCCTCCTGCCGCTCCAGGCCAGAGCGACGGAGATGTCCAATGTCGTGGAGACGACCGCCTCGATCTTCGGCTCGTTCGGCCGGTTCGTCGTCACGCTTGAACGCGGAACCGACGTCAAGAAGCGCGAGTTTGAGCTCAATCGCATCGCGTCCTCCATTCGCTCAGGACAGCCGGTCGGCACTTGGATCAGGGTCAGCGCTTCCAATACCCTTGCCTACCAGGCATTCGTGCTGACCGTTCATGTTCTGGCGCCTACGGAAGACACCAATGCCATTCGCGACATCGCCAACGAGATCATCGCTCCCCGATTGTCGTCAGTCCCCGGGGTCAGCCAGGCACGGGTCAGCGGAGGAGCGTCGGCACGGGTGAACATCGAAGTGAGTCCGCAGCGCATGGTCGCGTTCGGCCTTACTTCCAACGACGTGGTCGGTGCCGTGAACCGACAGTTCGGTTCCATGAGCTACCTCGGAAAGAGCGAGAGTCAGGACGGGCGCACAAACCTCTTTCTGGACGGCCGTGCTGCGGGACTTGAGACTGTGGCGAACGCTCGGGTCGGATCCGGCACAGGCGCCCCTCTGCTGCGCAATGTCGCCAAGATTGAGACAGGCCCCGGTCTCCGCGAGACGCTGTTCCGCGTCAACGGGAAGCCCGCAGTCGGGATCAGCATCTTCAAGGAGCAAAGCGGAAACACCATAGAGATCGCACGACTAGTACGCGAGCGATTGGACACTTTGCTGGCGGAAATGCGGTCGCTCGGCATCGACCTCTACGTGAGCGCCGATGCAGGGGAAGAGCTGGAGAAACAACTCGGACGGCTGGGCAAGCTTGCCTTGTCGGGATACCTCGTGGCGTTACTGGCCCTGTTTGTCTTCCTTCGGCAGTGGCGCGCCGTAGCGGTCGTGGGGCTCGCCGTTCCGGTGAGCGTGCTTGGTGCCATCGGCGCGCTCTATCTGCTGGGTGAAACGCTGAACCTGATCACCATCTTCGGTCTGGCGATCGCCATTGGCTTGCTGGTGGACAACAGCGTGGTCGTCTACGAGTCCATTCTCCGTCAAATGGAGAAGGGAGCGGACCCCATGGCAGCTACCCGACGCGGCATTCGCAGGACGGTTAGAGCCATCGTGGCGGCAAGCGTCACCACCGCTGTCGTGTTCCTGCCGCCGTTCATCGTCGATCTGGACAGTCAGGAAATGGAGGGCGTGTTCCGACTGGTGGCGATCTCGATCCTGTTGCCGATGGCAGCATCACTTCTGGTTGCGGTGGGTCTTGTGCCCGTGCTTGCGCATCGAATGGTGGCTCCTGCAACGCTGTCAGCGCTGGCGAGAAACCACGAGATCCGTGCGGAGCGTGCAGGTCTGGCCCCGCCCGATCGCGCCAAGATGCTGCTTGGAGGATTGGTGGCGCACGCGCTCCGACATCCACCTGCCTGGATAACCGGCACAGCGTTTGCGATTGTCATCACGGTAGCGATCGGCTTTCCCTTGATACCCACAAGTCGGGCTGCCACGACCAAGGCCGACAGCGTGTCGTTTGAAGCGCGCTTTGGCGGAACGGAACGTCCCGTGGAACACACGGTGGAGCCGATGGCGCACATTGAATCGGCTTTGCTTGAAGTTGATGGAGTGGAATCAGTTCAGACTTCCATTGCGAGCGAGGGTGCGTCCGTAAGGGTCAACCTGGTCGACGAGGCCGAGCGTCCGGACGATCTCTCGCCCAGCCGCATCCGGTCTGTCGCGGAAGACATTGCGGATGACATTCCGGGATTCGACGTCTTTCAACCCGGGGAATCCGCTCGTAGGGGATCTGGTGGCGCTGTGCATGGGGGCGGTCGCCAGCGCGGAATGTTTGCAGGTTCGCAGGAGGAGGAAATCGAGCTGTCCGGCCCCGATTCGTCCAAGCTGATGGAATTGGCGGAAGAACTGGTGTATGTGCTTTCGAACACTGAGGAGTACGTAGCCCGTGCCCGGCTGTCCGTCAGTCGCGGCAATCAAGAAATATGGGTAGAGCCGGTCATTCCCGCCTTGGAATCATTTGGCATCACGACAAGTGACGTCCTGCCGTTTCTCGAGCTGGCGGGTCGTGATGGAGTTCGTGCTGGCAACAAGTATGTGCTGCCCTCCGGCCGGGAACTCCCGGTCGTGACGGAACGGGAAGGTGCTCGGGACAACACGAACGTCATCGAGGATCTCTCGAGTCTGCGGATCTCCACCCCCTCTGGCGAACTTCCTGCCGACGCGCTGGTGAGCACGCGCAAGATGCCGGCGGCTCCGGTGATCGAGCACAGGAACGGGCGTCGGGAAATGAGCGTCTTCTATCGACTGGCGCGTTCCGTTCCCGAGAGCGGACCGGCACGCGAGGCCGTGGACACAGCTATCAAGGAACTGGTCAGATCGGTGCCCAAGGATGACTCTTACACCGTGCAGTTCGCGAAGCAGACCGAGGGGGTCTCCCTGCTCTCCAAGATCATGCTGCCGTTGCTGGCGCTGATGTACCTGGTGTTGGCCCTCGTCTTCGAGTCGTTCATCCTTCCGCCGTTGGTCATGCTGGCAATTCCGCTCACGGTCTTGGGTTCCACTTGGGCGCTGACGTTCGCTCGTCTGCCCTTCGACAGCATGGCCGGCCTGGGGGCGGTTGCGTTGGTCGGAATCTCCGTCAACGCTTCCATTCTGTTGGTGGACCGCATTCAGCAGAAGGTGCTTCGCGCCGGTTGGTCGCCCGGCTCGGCCGCCCTCGCAGCGGTGAAGGAACGCACGCGGCCCCTGCTCATGACAACGATCACGACAATCGTCGCGCTGTGGCCGCTGGCGATCGCCACGGGACGCGAGAACGAGATGTGGCCTCCATTCGCGACGTTGATGATCGGCGGGATGGCGACTTCAGCGGCACTTGTGCTCTTGGTGATTCCCGTCTGCTACATCCTGCTTCAGCGGCTGGAGTCGCTCTTTGGCCGAGTGGGACCTTGGCTTGTGGCTGTCGTCGGGCCTCTCATCCACTACGAAATTCTTGTGTCCGTGCTCTGGCGGATCGTGTGCACCCTTCTCGTGATGGGAGCGATGCTGGCCGCTGTGGTCCTGCTGTTTCGCCGCGCGGCGGACGTCCAGCCGCGTGGATCAGACGGGCCTCCAGAACTCGATGTCCGAAATCTCAAGAAGGTGTACGACCAACCAGGATCCGTACGGCGTGCATTCAACGCTCCAAGAGAGTACGCCCGTAGAGTCAGTGAACTCGGAGGCAGGGTGTACAGTCCTCGGACGGCCCTGGAGCGAATCACGGTCCTCTTGATCGCCGCCGCAGGCTTCGCGTTCATCGGGTATTCGGCCAGCACGACGTTCTGGAGTCTTGTCTTCTGGCTCTTGTCGAGCGTAGCATTCCGAGCGATCCTGCTCGAGATTCGCAAGAGCCGCGGGCTGGTCACCGCAGCGGGACAGGTGGTTCGCGGAGGCGTTGAAGGCGTGCTCCGGGTCTCTGCTCCGTGGGTGCCCATGGCGGCGTTTGCATACCTGCACATGGTGGGACCTTCCATCGCCGGCGAATCCTGGTCCACGGGGTCGTTCTGGACTGCTGTGTTCGCCGCGATCCTGCTGACATCACAATTGCTCAGGCGAACCGCCCTTCGCGTGGGCGCTGGCGTCCTCGAAGACCGCGTCGCCCGAGGCGCGCTGAGGAGAATTCGGACGCTCTGGAGGAATCTGTCCAACAAGGCGTTCGGTTTCGACCTGCCCAAGCAACCGGTTGCGGCGGTCGACGAGGTGAGCTTCAGGGTGGATCGAGGCATGGTGGGGATACTCGGACCGAACGGAGCGGGCAAGACAACACTGCTTCGCCAGCTGGCAGGCATCATCGATCCGACTCGCGGCATGGTCATGTTGGGAGGAGTTCGCCTGCCGCTGATTCGGAAGTACCTTGCCAGATGGGTGGGATACCTCCCGCAGGATGCGGGCTTGCCGGAACGGCAGTCGCCGCGCCAGTACCTCATGTACTTCGCTGCGCTCTACGAGCTGCCTCCATCCATCCGGTCGGAACGTGTCGAGGGTCTGCTGACGGAAGTGGGGCTTGCTGGCAAGGCGGACGAGTACATCGGCGCGCTCTCCGGCGGGATGCGCCAACGTGTGGCAGTTGCGCGGACCCTGCTTCGACTGCCCGACGTCATCATCGTGGACGAGCCAACGGCAGGGCTTGATCCGAGGGAGCGCATTCGGTTCAGGAACCTGCTCGGGACGCTGGCGCGCACTCGGATCGTGTTGTTCTCGACACACGTCGTCGAAGATGTCGCCATTGCCTGCGAACGAGTGCTGGTGATGTCCAAAGGGCGATTGGTGTTTGATGGTTCGCCCATGAATCTCGCACACCACGCCGAAGGCAAGGTCTGGGAAATCGAAACACCCCCCGGTGAGGCATGGACACTGCCGCCGGAATCGATACTGGCATCGGAATCACCCATGCCGCAGGGAGGAGTGGTGCGCCGGGTAATTTCTTACATTTCGCCCGGTGCGGGCAGTCGACATCTGCTTCCTACGCCGGAGGACGGCTACCTGTGGCTGACTGAGCGGCCCGCACACTTGGCCTTGACATGAAGGCGGTGTGGTCTGCCGTGGCCTCTCGGCTGAATCTCTACTGGCTTGCGGCAATCAGCATTGGAGGCAAGTACTTTTGGCTGGTGGTGCTTGCTCCTGTCTCGTGGGTCGCGACGAACTGGCTGCTTTCGTCCGTGTGGGGACTGAGGATCATTGGCCCTGCGGACGTCCAGATCGGGCTGGTCGCGACTCCCCTGGCACTGTTGGGACTGGTTCTGGGCGTGCGAATCGTCGCGGGCGAGATACGCAGCAGGAACCTGGAGATCATCTACACGGTTCCAGGAGGATGCGAGAAGGTCTGGTGGGCCAAGCTCTTTGCGTCCGGTCTCATGCTCGTTGTGGCCGGGACCCTGCTGGCGCTGACTTCCTGGATGCTCACGCCCTTTCCGGTGCTTGCACTGTACGGTTCGCTCCAGGCGAGTGCGTTCTATCTGGTGCTTGCGATGGGATTCTCGACCCTGTTTCGTAGCGAGGTGGGCGGAGGGATCGCCAGTTTCGCGATTCTGACGTTCAACTGGATGATCTCGCAGGACGGTCCAGCACGCATCTCGCCGTTCTTCAATTCGTACGTCGTGGAAGCGGAGTTCGAGGAAGTGATCGCCATGACCGTTCAGAACCGAATCGGGTTTCTGTTGGTGATTGCCGCCATCATTGCCCTCACCTTCATGCGGACCAACCGGCGGGAGAGGATGTTGGGCGCCTAGCCAGACGGGCGAATCACTCCAGAGGTGCTACGGGACTGCGTGTCAACAGGAGCGCTGCCACCGTGGCCTTGACCGCTTCGACGTGCCGGTGTCTCGCAAAGTTTCGGTAGATCGGGTCGTCTTCCAGAAGCAGGCATCGCTGGGTGGCCGTGGTCGGGCAGGGAAACTCGGTGTTGCGTCCAAAGTTGTTGCCGGCCACGCCGTAGGACCCGAACGTGCCCGGTTCGCCGTACTCCCAGAACGCCTCCCACGTGACTGGCAGTCCCGGGATGGGATTTCGAATGGACGCTCTGGTCTCATTGGCCATGCCACTCAGAAGCGCATCCTGGTCAAGGGTTGCCACTTCCATCGTGTCGACCATGAACTCGCAATTCCCCTCCAGCACTTGAACGATGGCGTCTCGATCGATGGGATACCGGTCGAAGAGTATCCGCGTTACGCGGATGGGCACTACATGGACAGGCGAGCTCAGCTTTTGCAGATAGTGGACCATTCGTCCGATGGAGCGAAACCGCTCCCGGGGCTCGGCGGTTTCTTCCAGCCCGGAGACCAACCGGTCGTAGTGCTCGCTCATCTTCGTTTCCATGAACGAAAGAAGGCCACTACGCTCTTCACCCTCCTGTTCAAAGTAGTCGCGTCTTGTCAATCGATCCCAGAGCCCACGGTCTGCCTCTTGGGAGTTCGCCTTGGCGATGGAACGAATCTCAAGAGGAGTCAGCGGTGCGTAGCCCAGTTGATGCGCACAACCGTTGTAGAACTGCGCTGCCAGGAACGTGAGGGTCTCGTGGGACTTCGCGGGATAGGCGAAAGCGCCGAACCCAATCGCTATCGCCAAGCCAAAGAGAGCGGCACGCATCCATGCATGCAACTTGGCTGAATCCATTGCCGCGCCCCGAGAAACTCCCCTTGTGGGCAAA
>JAGWBL010000220.1:2403-4508 GCA_021295935.1 Pseudomonadales bacterium | reverse complement strand
GCCATGAGCTCGATGTACTGCATGTACTGCTCGGTGATGTCCGCTATTCGAACGTTGAGGATGTCGAGCTCTTGCTTGCGAATCAGGTACAGCAAGAGGTCCAACGGACCTTCAAACGTCTCAAGAACGACAACCATGGCTTCTGGCGGGATGTAAAGACTCTCGGGAATCTCCACATTCGAGCCATCCCTCGAAACGACGGTTGCTGGATGCGCGGGAACTGCGCCACCGCTCTCTGTCCCACGATCCATCGACGGAACCCTACCGGTAGGAGATTCCAATAGCGGCGCGTACATCGTCAAGAGTTTCGCGTGCGATCACGCGTGCCTTTTCTGACCCGTCCATGAGGATATTCCTCACGAGAACGGGATTCCGCTCATAGGGCTCCGCCCGTTCCCTGAATTCTTGCTGCTCGGCATTCACGCTCTCGATGAGAGGTTGCTTGCAGTCCAAGCATCCGATGCCTGCTGTGCGGCAACCGATCGCTGCCCAATCGAGCACATCGGAGTTGGAGTAGATCTGGTGAAGGGCGTAGACGGGACACTAGGCGGGGTTCCCCGGATCTCGACGCCGTACTCGTTGAGGATCCGTTGGCATTCTTCGAATCCGCTCGCTTACAACACCCGGCTCTTCTCGCATCTGGATGGCATTGCCGTAGGACTTGTGCATCTTGCGACCGTCAAGTCCGGTGACGGAAGGCGTGCTGGTCATCAGGGCCTCTGGTTCGGGCAGCACCGATCGGAATTCGCCCACCAAGTAACCATGCAAGCGCTCGCGGTCGCCAACCGACAGATTTGCCTGCTCTTCAACCATCGCCCGACCGCGTGCAAGGGCGTCCGCGTCACCGTGTTCCTGAAATCTGGATTGAAGTCGCCGATAGACTGCTGCCGCGCGCTTCGGCAACTTCTTCAGAGCGTTGTTGACCAAAGTGCCGAATTCAGGTTCCTTTCCAAAGATGTAGTTGAAGCGGCGAGCAATCTCCCGCGTCAGTTCCACGTGCGGAATCTGGTCGGCCCCAACAGGCACCCTCCCGGCCTTGTACATGAGGATGTCCGTAGCCATCAAGCATCCGTAACCCAGAAACCCGTAGGTGTCCAGATCCTTGTCCTTCAGTTGCTGGACCTGTTCCTTGTAGGAAGGCACCCGTTCGAGCCAAGCACGCGGTGTGGTCATGGACAGAAGCAGGTGCAACTCGGCGTGCTCCGGAATCCGGCTTTGTATGAACATGGTGCAGAGATCCGGATTGACGCCAGCGCCAATCCAGTCGACCACCATGTCGATCGTGAGACGGTCTATGCGCGAGGACTGCTGATAGGCAGTCGTGAGAGCATGCCAGTCGGCGACGAAAAAGAAGCAGTCGTACTCTTTCTGCATCGCAACCCAGTTCTTCAGTGCGCCGTGAAAGTTCGCGATGGTGAGACGACCCGTAGGACGCATGCCGGAAACGACGCGCTGTCCTTGTCCGCTAGTGTTCATTCTGTTGGAACCGGCCTCCCGGTCCGGCACGGTTGAGCATTGTAGAAGTCAACCGTGCGGCGCTGTCGATCGCAAGCCCGATCGCGAACTCGCGCGGGATGCAGATGGTGCGCGCGGGAGTTCGGAATGCGATCGAGCCACCGACCAAGATCCCGCGGTTGCCGCGACGACTATTGAACATCAAACCAGTCAATCGGCGCCTTGCCAGCGGTGTCGAGGATCTGGGTGGTCTTCGAGAAGTGACGGCACCCAAAGAACCCCGACGTGGCGGACAGCGGAGACGGATGCGCAGCCTCGAGCACATGGTGCCGACTGCGGTCCACCAGCATGCCCTTCTCTCGGGCCTTCCCTCCCCAAAGCAGAAACACCACGCCATCAAGCTGACTGTTGACCGCGCCCACCACGGCATCGGTGAACCGCTCCCAGACTTGGGCTTGATGAGATCCCGCTCGCTTCTCAAGCACGGTCAGCACCGAATTCAAGAGCAGCACTCCTTGACGAGTCCATCCTTCGAGGCATCCTCTCCCGCGCCTGATCTCCCTGCCCTCCTCTGTCCCAAGATCACTGTTAATCTCCTGAAATATGTTCAGCAGCGAAGGGGGCGGCGCCACTCCATTCGGCACGCTGAA
>JAGWBL010000220.1:0-2075 GCA_021295935.1 Pseudomonadales bacterium | reverse complement strand
ATCACCAGGCGGTCGATCCCCAAGCCCTCACCTGCCGTCGGAGGCATGCCATACTCCAGCGCAAGCAGGTAGTCTTCGTCAAATCGCATGGCTTCGAGATCTCCTCCAGCCCGTTTCGCCACCTGATTGCGAAACCGTTCCGCTTGATCGTCCGGATCGTTGAGTTCGGAGAATCCGTTCGCGATCTCTCTTCCCGCCACGAACAACTCAAAGCGTTCTGCAACAAGGGAATTGTCGTCGCTCTTGCGCGAAAGCGGGGAAACCTCAGTTGGAACACCCGTGATCACGGTCGGCTGCACCAGCGTTTGTTCCACGCGCGCCTCGAACAGAGCAGCCAGCCGCGCACCCCAGCCGGCCCCTGCAGGACTCTCAATTCCCAATTCGGCCGCGAGTGCACCAAGAGCGTCGAAATCCTCCACACGTTCGGTCGTTACGCCTAGTTCGTTGGCAACCGCCTCCGCCATGCTCATGGTTACGAACCTGGCAGAGAAGTCGATCTCTGTGCCTTGGAAACCGAATTTCGATGTTCCCAACGCCTTGTTGGACGCCGAGACAAGCATGTCCTGGGTCATGCCTATCAGACCCTCGAAATTCTCGTACGCCTGGTAGAACTCGAGCATCGTGAATTCGGGATTGTGCCGCGTCGAAACACCCTCGTTGCGAAAGTTGCGGTTGATTTCGTATACCCGCTCCAGACCTCCGACAACCAAGCGTTTCAAGTAGAGCTCCGGAGCAACACGCAAGAACAGATCCTGCTTGTAAGTGTTGTGGTGGGTGGCAAAGGGTCTGGCGTTGGCTCCCCCTGGCACTGTGTGGAGCATCGGTGTTTCAACTTCGAGGAAGTCGCGTGCGTCCAAGAACTCGCGGATTGCCCTGCAGACCGCGCTTCGAACCCTGAACACCTCGCGACTCGTCTCGTTGATCATCAGGTCGAGATAGCGCTGTCGATAGCGGACCTCCCGATCGTCCAGACCGTGATACTTCTCGGGAACGGGCCGAATGGACTTGGCGAGCAGTTGGATTTGTGACGCCTGTACCGTTAGCTCTCCCATTTGCGTCCGCATCAAGGTGCCGCGTATCCCGGCGACGTCACCACGATCCCACAAGTTCTTGAATTGGTCGTAGGCGTCCTGCCCCAACGAATTCTCGCGCAGATAGCACTGGATGGAACCGCGCGCGTCCCGGATGGTGATGAAGCTCGCCCGCCCCATGACTCGCCTGAGCATGATCCGGCCCGCCACCGCGACGTGAACCGCACCCAATTCCAGCGAATCCCGGTCGGCATCCCCGTACTGCCTGTGGAGTTCGCCCGACCAGTGCGTTCGCTCGAAGTCGTTCGGGTACGCATGGGCGGTTCGCCGCAGCTCGTCGAGCTTGGCGCGCCGTACGGCGATCTCATCTCGTTGGTCGGTCACACGGCAGCTCTGAGACTGCTCTCCAGAAAATCGTTGATGTCGCCGTTCAGCACATTGTTCGGATCGAATCGTTCGTGTCCCGTCCGAAGGTCCTTGACGCGAGACTGGTCCAACACGTACGAGCGGACTTGGCTGCCGAACCCGATGTTGGGCTTTGCGGCCTCCTTCTCCTGCAGCTCTTGCTGGCGCGCGGCAACCTCAAGCTCGTAGAGTTTGGCCCGGAGCTGTTTCCACGCGTGGTCGCGGTTCATGTGCTGCGAACGCTCGCTTTGGCACTGCACTACGATTCCAGATGGCATGTGAGTGAGACGAACTGCCGAATCCGTCTTGTTCACATGCTGCCCACCTGCGCCACTCGCGCGATAGGTGTCTTCCCGTACATCCTTCGCTTCGACCTCGACGCAAATCTCGTCTGCAATTTCCGGAGACACATAGACCGCGGCAAAGGAGGTGTGCCGCTTGTGGTTGGAATCGAACGGCGAGTGACGTACCAATCGATGCACTCCACTCTCGGTGCGCAACCACCCGAACGCCCGTTCGCCTTCGACCCGCACTGTCGCCCCCTTGATCCCCGCCACGTCACCGCCGGTGATTTCCTCAATCACTGCAAGATAACCCAGCGACTCCGCCCACAGGAGGTACATGCGCAACAACATGTTG
>JAGWBL010000219.1 GCA_021295935.1 Pseudomonadales bacterium | reverse complement strand
GAGTTGGAGAACCTCGCCGTCGATCTGCACGTCTCGCGGAGCGCGATGCTCCTCTTCGGGATCTTCTCGCGGCGTGAATCTCCCGAGACCCAAGTCGAAGAGCAAGCAGACCGACCACTAGGGCACCTGCCAGAAACAGCAACAGGAACGCGACAGGTCCCTTCGGCAGGACTCTCTCCCACAATTGGGACGCCACCGCCGAGCAAAGCAATGCTGCGCCGAGCACCCACAGAAGCGAATGGACTGGCGGACGGGGCTTACTCGGCATGGGATGTCCTGACTTCGGTTGCGGAGTGGATCACGACTGGTTCTAGAGGAACGTGTTTCATGCTGTTCACGGAGTGCACTGGCACCCGCTCGATGGCATGGATCGTATCCATGCCGTCAATGACTTTGCCGAACACCGCGTATCCCAGGAAGTCAGGGCGAGCGTCGAGATTCAAATTGTCAACGGTGTTGACGTAGAACTGGGACGATGCAGAGTTCGGATCGCCGGTGCGCGCCATGCCGAGGGATCCTGTGACGTTGGAAAGTCCGTTGTTCGATTCGAGCTCGATGGTCTCTGCCACCTCACGTTCGTTCATGTCCGGCTCGAATCCGCCCGTTTGCACCACGAATCCCGCGACAACACGATGAAAGATCAGGCCATCGTAGTGGCTGGATCGGACGTGCTTGAGGAAGTTCTCGCTGGAGATCGGCGCCCGGACGGGATCCAGCTCCACGGTGAAGGATCCGAGGGAAGTCTCGAACACCACCTGTGGCGCGGAGCGCTCTTCGCTTGCATTCAGCGTCGTCCAACCCAGCAGAGCGCAACTGATGCCAGCAATCAAACGTCTTGTCCACGGTTTGGCCGAGGCCGTTCGGCTGGCGAGTCCACAAGGACGGGGAGGAATGGATGAACATGGGTTCATGGGATGACTCCTGGTACGGAACTGATGGATGGGCAGCTGGAACGCCTCAGCGCCCTGTCGTGTAAATACTATGCGCTCACTTCGTCGCAAGAGCGGAGCAACGCTTGGTACTTGCCCACGGCACGGGCAAGGCCAAACTCCAACGCGTCCGCTACAAGCGCCTGTCCAATGGAAACTTCGGAGATTCGCCCCGTCCTGCAAAACGCCGCGAGGTTGGACAGGTCGAGATCGTGTCCAGCATTCACGCCGACTCCAGCGGAGATGGCGGTTGCCGCGGCTTCTGCGTGACGATCCAGCCATTCTTGCGTTGACGCCGCTCCAGCGCCGTTGATTCTGAACGCTTCGGCGTACGGTCCGGTGAACAGCTCGATGCGATCAACCCCCAAATCAGCCGCTCGCAGGATTTGCTCCACATCGGGGTCCATGAACAAGCTCACGCGCACACCATGAGTTCGAAGTGCCTTTGCAGCGTCGCGAACGCGTTTGCGAACTACTGGCGTGGAAAGGTCCCATCCATGATCGGAAGTCAGTTGGTTGACAGCATCGGGGACCAGTGTGCATTGGTCCGGCGTCGCTTGTTCGACCAGCGCGTTGAAACCTGGATAGCCATTCGCGCCCATGGAGGCTGCTGGATTCCCCTCGATGTTGAACTCCACTCCCTTTTCCTTGGCCAATTCCGCAAGCATCACCACGTCCTCGGGGAGGATGTGCCGGAGGTCGGGGCGAGGATGAACGGTGATGCCATCTGCCCCGGCGGCGACAATCGTGGCGGCGCACTGCCGAAGATCCGGCATCCACCCTCCTCGAGCATTTCGGAGCAACGCGATCTTGTTGACGTTTACGCTGAGTGCGGTCTTGAACGTCATTGCTGAGCCCGCTCAGGATCCTGCTTGGACTCCGCGCGCTGGACGGACTCGACGATTCGCCCCAAGTCGCCGCGGTGGTGCAGAAGGTAGACGGAGAGCACCACCATGAGTATCGAGAAACCGATTCCAAAGACGAGTCGATAAGTGACCCAAACCTCCTCGGAGAACAGGTAGACGACGGCAAGATTCAGCGATCCGGAAACTCCGAATCCCGCGATCCACAGCCAGGCGAGCAGTCGCCATGTCTCCTTGTTGAAGGCCACCTGCTTTCCGAGCACGCGCTCGAGGATGTTCCGCCTGCCGATGTACTGGCTCGCCAGCAACACTGTC
>JAGWBL010000218.1 GCA_021295935.1 Pseudomonadales bacterium | reverse complement strand
CCTCTCAAGCGGAGACGGTGCTGAAGGTCTCGTGCGCACATCAGAGTCATGAAGTCGATGGCGACGTGCGCGTGGATGCGGGATTGGGTCCAGTGGAACACCGGTCGGAACTGAAGTTCGAACTTGCAGGTTCGAAACGCGGCTTCGGCCTGCCAGAGTCCGCGGTAATGCCCCAGAGTTTCCTCGCCAGGAACGTCGTTGAGGTTTGTGACCATGCCGTGCCAGCCGTCCTTCTTGCGCGCTCGCTCGACCTTGTCCTGGCGGATCGTCCACTTCGTGCTTCCCTCCTTGCCTAGACCGAAGTTCAACAACAATTTTGTGGTCCCCAAGCCCCTACCTCGTTGATTGCGCGCGGAAATCGGACGCCCTTGGCTCGATTTCGCCTGCGTAATCCCTTCCATGCAACTTTCGCGTGCAAATTTGCACATTCCTGTTGATTTGTCCGTCTCGATCTGCTAACACCGATTCTCGATAGATTCCGTGTTGGTCGCACCATGGCCATTTACATCGAGACCATTCCCAATCGAGGCAGCCCGCCCGCCATCCTGCTTCGCCATGCCACCCACGAGTCCGGCAAGGTCCGGCGGCAGACCCTCGGCAACCTCTCCAAGGTCCAGCCTCGGCACGTGGAGGGCTTTCGACAGGTCCTCAAGGGCGGCGTGGTGCACTCGGACATCACCAAGGTCTGCGAGGTGCGTCGCTCGCTGCCTCACGGTCATGTCTGCGCGCTGCTGGGACTGAGCCGGAAACTCAAGTTCCTCGATTCGCTACACCGACAGAAAAGCCGCATGCGGGATCTGGCGCTTGCGGCCATCCTGGCTCGGCTCGTGCATCCCGCGTCCAAGCTCGCCACTGCACGCCAGCTCTCGCCCGAAACGGCGGCTTCCAGACTGGGCGAGGCTCTCCGTCTCGGACCGGTTGGTCCTCAGGAGATGTTTCGCATGCTCGACTGGCTGCTGACCCGTCAGCGATGGATCGAAGAGTCTCTGGCGCGGCGTTGTCTCGATCGGGCGACTCTGGTTCTGTACGACCTGACCTCGAGCTGTGTGGAGGGTCGCCACTGCCCGTTGGCCGCGTTCGGCTACAGTGGAGATGGCAAGCCGGGCAAGAGGCAGATCACCTTCGGACTTCTGTGCACCTCGCAGGGCTGTCCAGTCGCCATCGAGGTGTTTTCAGCCACCACGCGGATCCCGCCACCGTGGCCAGCCAGGTGCGCCGCATCCGCAAGCGGTTTCGCATCCAGCGTCTCGCGCTGGTCGGGGATCGCGGCATGCTCACCAGCGCTCGCATTCGGGAAGACCTCGAACCTGCCGACCTGGACTGGATCTCGGCGTTGAAGTCCGCCGACATCCGGAAGCTCGTGCGACCCGATCGGGATGGACGGGCGGTCCTGTCCCCCGAATCCCTCCTCGATGACGAGGTGGCCGAGATCCTGAGTCCCGACTTCCCGGGCGAGCGTCTCATGGTCTGCCTCAATCCAAGGTTGCGTGACGAGCGTCGTCGCAAGCGCGGGGCGTTGCTTGGGGCCTGCGCCGACCTTCTGGACGTCATCGCGGAACGCGTTCGGCGCAAGACCCTGCGTGGCGTGGCCGCCATCAACCGGCAGATCGGAACCGTCATCGGAAAGCACAAGATGGCCAAGCACTTCGACATCACGGTGACCGAAGACACCATGACCTACCGGCGCCGTGAGGATCGGATCGCCGAGGATTCCCGGCTCGATGGCATCTACGTCATCCGCACCAGCCTGAACGCCGAGGCGATCACCAACAACGAAACGGTGGCGGCGTACAAGTGCCTGGCCGGAGTGGAACGCGCCTTCCGATCCATCAAGCAGGGACGGGTCCGAGTCCGCCCGATCCACGTCTAGACCGAAGACCATGTCCGTGCCCATGTGTTCCTGTGCATGCTGGCCTATCACCTGGAGTGGCATCTGCGCCGGCGACTGGCACCCGTCCTGTTCCAGGATGACGACCGGGCCGCCGCGGCCGCCGAGAGAGCATCTCCGATCCAGGAAGCCAGCGTGTCGCCGAAAGCCCAACGCAAGTCCGATCCAAACCGCACCGAAAACGGATACCCGGTCCACAGCCTCGACACGCTCATGGGCGACCTGGCAACCCT
>JAGWBL010000016.1 GCA_021295935.1 Pseudomonadales bacterium | reverse complement strand
GGTGTCGGCGCCGTAGGGGAAGCGCATGGGACATGCGGGCGCGATCGTCGCCGGGGGCAGGGGCACTGCGGAAGCGAAGCGAGCAGCCTTGCGTGATGCCGGAGCCTGGGTGGTCGACAGTCCCTCGGAAATCGGCGCTCGGATCCTGGAGGTGACGGGGTGGAATCCGCCGGCGAGCTGATGTTGCATCTCTACTCTTAGCCCCCATTACAACTGCACTACTCCAAGCGCACCCCCGGAGATATCCCCGTCATGGCCCCCGAAACCCCCGGATTTCAGACCGAAGCCCGCAAGCTCCTGCGTCTGGTAATCAATTCCCTCTACTCGAACAAGGAAGTGTTTCTTCGCGAGCTGATTTCGAACGCCTCAGACGCCATTGACCGACTTCGTTTCGCCAGCCTCTCCGATCCCTCTCTGCTTGGAGAAAACGAAGCGTTCTCGATTGAGATTTGCGTCGACAGCGAGGCCGGGAGCTTGTCCGTCTCGGACAACGGGATCGGGATGACGAGGGACGAGGTCATTGCAAACCTCGGGACCATCGCGAAATCAGGCACCGAGGAATTCTTCGATCAGCTGACTGGCGATCAGAAGGCCGACGCTTTGCTGATTGGACAGTTCGGGGTTGGGTTCTACAGCGTGTTCATGGTTTCCGACAGGGTCGAGGTCACAACTCGGAAGGCGTCTCAGGAAGAGGGCACGGTCTGGCGGTCGACGGGTGAGCAGGAGTTCACCGTCGAGCCTGCTGAGTGCGAGCGTGGCACTCGCATCGAGCTGCATCTGAAGGAGGATGCCAAGGAGTTCCTGAGCACATGGCGTCTGAAGGACATCGTTCGCCGCTACAGCGACCACATCAGTGTGCCCGTGACCATGCCGAAGGACGACGATGCCGAGGAGCGTGAAACCGTCAACCAGGCCACCGCGCTGTGGACGCGGCCGCGGAAGGAAGTCACCGACGACGAGTACAACGAGTTCTACAAGCACATCAGCCACGATTTCGATAATCCCCTGGACTGGAGTCACAACAAGGTCGAGGGGAGTCTGGAGTACGCCAGTCTGCTGTACGTTCCCAAGAAGGCGCCCTTCGACTTGTGGCAGCGAGAACGTGTTCGTGGGCTGAAGCTCTACGTTCAGCGCGTGTTCATCATGGACGACGCGGAGGCTTTCCTTCCGCTGTACCTGCGCTGGGTAAAGGGAGTCGTGGACTCAAGCGATCTTCCGCTGAATGTGTCCCGGGAGACCCTCCAGGACAACCAGCAAGTGGCTTCCATGCGAACCAGCCTGACGTCCAGAGTGCTGTCCATGCTGAAGGATTTGGCGGAGAAGGAGCCAGACAAGTACAAACAGTTCTGGACCCAGTTCGGACAGGTGCTGAAAGAGGGGATCGGAAGCGATCCGGTCAACCAGGCTGAGATCCTGGATCTCCTGAGGTTCAGGAGCGTCAAGGGCGACGAGAGCTTCGACGTGGCATCGCTCGAGCAATACGTCGGGAGGATGAACGAAGGACAGGAGAAAATCTACTACCTAGTCGGGACATCGTCGGACGATCTGGCCATTAGCCCCCACCTCGAAGTCTTCAAGTCACGGGAGATAGAGGTGCTGCTCCTGTCGGATCTGGTGGATTCGTGGATGATGCCGATGCTGTCGAAGTACGAGGACAAGTCCTTTCAGGATGTCTCCCGAGGCGAACTGGACCTGAAAGTCGACGAGCCGGAAAAACCCGCGTCCAAGGAATCCGCACGCGGAGCTGGAGAGGAATCGAACAACGAGGACGCGGATCTCATCACGAGACTGGGGAACGTGCTAGATGACCGAGTGGAATCGGTTCGTAGGTCGAATCGACTCACGACCTCGGCAGCTTGCTTGGTCTTGGACGAGAACGACACAGGTCACCAATTGCGACGGATGCTGGAGGCCTCCGGCAAGGAGGTGCCGCTTCCCAAGCCGCACCTTGAGGTGAACCTCGACCACTTTCTGCTGCACCACCTGAAGACCCTTGACGACGACGAGCGGTTTGCGGACTTGGCGCACGTGATCTTGGATCAGGCAGCGCTGACGGAGGGTCAGGAGTACTTGGAAGCAGGCGCTTTCGTGACGCGACTGAACCGTCTGCTGAGCGAGGTGCTCGCGTAATCGAAATGCGAGTTGCCGTGGTTGGAGCGGGCAGCTTCGGAACTGTGGTCGCGAACCTGATCGCTTCGAACGGCAATCCCACGTTCTTGGCGATGCGCGATGAGGCGCAGTTGCAGTCGATGAGGAGAGGGAGCGAGAATCTCCGCTACTTGCCCGGATTGAAGCTGTCCGAGCACATAACGTTCACTTCGGACTTTCGTCACGCAGTGGCGAACTCGTCCATGGTGTTCGTCGTCGTTCCGAGTGGTTCCTTCCGAGAGGTTGCCCGTGAGATCGCCCCCCATGTCCGGCCTGGCACAGGGGTTGTCTCGGGCACCAAGGGGCTTGAGTCGACGGGGTTCCGGCTGATGAGTCAGATCATCGAAGAGGAGATCGCAGGAGCCCGGAAGGGAGTCCTGAGTGGTCCCAACCTTGCGGAAGAGATCGCGGCGGGAAAGTTCGCTGGAACCGTGATCGCAAGCGAGGAAGAGGACCTGTGTCTTGCCGTGCAGAACGCGTTGGCTACCGGCACGTTCCGGGTGTACGCCAATTCGGATGTCTACGGTGTGGAACTGGGAGGAGCCCTCAAGAACATCTACGCCATCATTTGCGGCATCGCGATGG
Source organism: Pseudomonadales bacterium (assembly GCA_021295935.1). Taxonomy (GTDB): domain Bacteria; phylum Pseudomonadota; class Gammaproteobacteria; order Pseudomonadales; family Azotimanducaceae; genus Bin55. Next base: position 9,014 of record JAGWBL010000016.1, on the reverse strand, counting down.
CGCTGAACGTTGGACAGAACGCCATAGCCACTGTCATCACTCGAAGCTTGGCCGAGATGAGCCGATTCGCTGTCTCGATGGGTGCTTCGCCCTACACGTTCTTGGGTCTCTCGGGTGTCGGCGACCTGGTCGCCACCTGCACATCCCCCCACTCGCGAAACTACCAATTGGGGTACAGAATAGGAAGCGGACTGTCGCTCTCCGAGGCGATGAACGATCTCGGCAGGCTGGCGGAGGGTGTCAACACCTTGCGGGTCGTGTGCCGAAAGCGAGATGAGCTGAACGTGTACATGCCGCTTGCCCGAGGGCTCGAGCAAGTGCTGTTCGAGGACGCTGACATGGGTGAGGTCGTGATCGACCTGATGACCTCGGAACACCAACCGGATGTCGACTTTGCCGAGCCCGTGAACTGGAGCCGGAACCGGTGAAGAGCGTCTCGGCGCTGCTCGTGCTTGCTGCGACCCCATTGGTCGCTCAGATCGATGTCTTCGGCTCGTCCGATCCCACAATGATCGAACGCTATCCGCGCTCCTGGATCGTGCAGTTCCGGGCAATCGGGGAATTGCAGCCCTACAACTTCATTTCAGCTCCGGTCGAGAAGATCAAGCGGGAAGTGCTCTTCGAGGCCGCCCAAAGGCTTCCGGCTGTCTGGAAAGAGGTCACCTACGAAATCCCGTCAGGTGTAGAGCGTGGCGAGGCGGTCGCTCACTACCTGACCGAGATCGACCGATCGGGCGGAACCGTTGCGTTTCAGTGCGATGGCCGCGACTGCGGCCGTGGAACGACATGGGCGATCGACGTGCTCCAGCAGCCGAAGCTAGCTTCTCCGGACAGGAACCAGAGCTACATCGCGGCATCGTGGCCGGCGCAGGCGGGAGAGTTCCAGCAAGTGCTCGCCGCCATTTACATTGTGAAACGCGGCAACGGCAGAGTCCTCGCGCACGTAGAGGAGATAAGTTCCACGGAGCTCGCTCAGTTCGACACCAATTCCAAGTTCGAGACGGAGCTCGCCAAGAACGGGATAGCCCGAATTCTTGGCGTTGTGCCCGAACCGGATGGCTCGCTGGCAGATGAGGACCTTGCAGTCATCCGCTCCCTTGCTGCCAAGTTGAACCAGTTCGGGAGCCAGTCGGTCTACGCCGTGTGCCACATCTTTGCAGTCCAGTCCGTCGAAGGTCTCATCGAGGCTTCGAATCAGTGTGCGGCCTTGGTTGCAGCCGAGTTGTCGAATCATTCGTCGGTCGAGGTGCTTGCATTTGGAGCAGGCCCGCTTGTTCCTGCATCGGGTCAGGGCGAGTCCCGTGTGGAGTTGGTGATTCCGGCTCGGATCAGTCGCAGTCGATAACGAATCGGACGACAGCATCGCCAGGGGGAGAGGCGTCCTCGACACCTTACGTCTCATTGGTGTCGTCCAGTTTCGGGCGACTTCCCGAGAGACTGACCCCGTCCATTGCAGGGGCACACCCTGCCCTCTTGTGTTGGCCGGAAGCACGCAATGCGAGAGCTCCCACGCCCGGAGGCGACTGTTCCGGAACACGTAGAGTTCAGCACGCCCAAGAACTCACAAGTCCAAAATCGGGAATAATCTCCTGCAATCTCTCGGCAAGGACAAGCCTCAGGTCGTAAGCATGGGACGAACGGTGCACGAGAAGCTTTGGGACTCCCACTTCGTCGGCTGGAGGGACGACGGTCTTGGCATCCTCTACATCGACCGTCACCTGCTTCATGAGGTGACGTCTCCGCAAGCGTTTTCGGGACTTGCGGCCGCGCGCAGGAAGCCTTGGCGGCTAGACACCAACCTGGCCACCCCGGACCACAACGTTCCGACGACAGATCGGGATCTCGGGATCGAGGGCATCGACGATGTCGTAGCCAAGGAACAGGTCGCCACCCTCGACAAGAACTGTCGCAGATACGGCATCAGGCAATTCGAACTGACGGATGTTCGTCAGGGCATCGTCCATGTTGTCGGCCCCGAGCAGGGTGCGACCTTGCCGGGCATGACCATCGTGTGCGGCGATTCGCACACTTCCACTCATGGCGCATTCGGCGCGCTGGCCCACGGCATTGGCACGAGCGAGGTCGAGCATGTCTTGGCCACCCAGTGCCTCGTGCAGCAGAAGAGCAAGAACTTCAGCATCGAACTGACCGGACGCATGCCTCCCGGCACCTGCGCGAAGGATGTGATTCTCGCCATCATTCGGATGATCGGGACCGCGGGCGCGACGGGTCACACGATCGAGTACCGGGGTGATGCCATCGCTTCCATGTCCATGGAAGAGAGGATGACCATCTGCAACATGTCCATTGAAGCGGGTGCCCGGGCGGGATTGGTGGGTGTTGACGACACGACCATCGCCTATCTGGAGGGCAGGCCTCTCGCCCCCTCTGGACATCTGTGGAAGGAGGCCGTGGAGACATGGAGGCAGTTCGTGACGGACGACGATTCAGTGTTTGACGCTTCTGTCACGCTGGCGGTGGACGACCTCAAGCCGCAGGTCTCGTGGGGCACCAATCCAGAGCTGGTCATAGACGTAGATGAGCCCGTTCCCGATCCTGCTTCGTTCGATGCCGCGAAGGCAGAGACTGCCGAACGGGCTCTTGCCTACATGGGACTGAATTCCGGTCAGGCTCTGACCGAACTGGAACTCGATCGGGTGTTCATCGGATCTTGCACCAACGCCCGCATTGAAGACCTGCGCATAGCCGCTCGGATCGCGAAGGGAAGACGAGTGTGTTCAAGACTGAAGAGCGCAATGGTTGTGCCTGGATCAGGCCTGGTGAAGCGTCAGGCCGAGCGGGAGGGCTTGCACGAGATCTTCAAGAGCGCCGGGTTCGAGTGGAGGGATGCGGGTTGCTCGATGTGCTTGGCCATGAACGCGGACAAGCTCGTGCCCGATGAGGGAGCGGCGTCCACCTCCAACCGAAATTTTGAAGGTCGCCAAGGACATCTTGGTCGCACCCATCTGGTGAGCCCCGCAACTGCCGCCGCAAGCGCCGTTGCTGGGCGGATCGCGGACGCCAGAGAGTTCGCGGCGTGAGCACAGCGGTCCGACCTGATGTCTTCAGAGTCCACACAGGCGACGTCCTGCCGCTGGACCGTGCAAACGTCGATACCGATCAGATCATCCCCAAGCAATTCCTGAAGTCGATCAAGCGGACTGGTTTCGGCGAGAACCTGTTCGATGCGTGGCGGTTCCTTGATTTCGGGGACATCGGCAAGCCCCTTGTCGAACGCGAAGTCAATCCGGATTTCGTCTTGAACGACCCCCGATATCGAAGGGTCTCGATCCTCGTGGCCCGGCGTAACTTCGGTTGCGGGTCGAGCAGGGAGCATGCGGTGTGGTCCCTGCAGCAGTACGGGTTCAAGGTCGTGATAGCGCCCTCGTTCGCGGACATCTTCCACAACAACTGCTACAAGAACGGATTGCTTCCAATCCGCCTTTCCGAGGCGCAGGTCGAATTCCTCTTCTCTCGAGCTCTTGGTGAGCGAGCTCTCAAACTCACGATCGACCTGCCTTCACAGCTGGTATGCGCGGACTCCATCGAACCCATCGCGTTCGAGATCGAACATCACCGAAAACGCCAGTTGTTGCACGGATTGGACGAGATTGGCCTGACCTTGGAGAAGTCCGACCTGATACGGGATTTCGAGCGAGAGCATCGAAAGAGCATGCCGTGGCTGTTTGCATGACGGACGCGATTCGCTCGTGAAGAAGGTCTTGGTGTTGCCGGGCGACGGCATCGGCGCCGAAGTCATGCCGCACGTCTTGCGTGTGCTTGAAGCCACCCATGTCGACAAGTTGGACATCGAGTTCAACGAAGGCGACATTGGCGGAGTGGCGATCGACAGACACGGCGTCCCGCTACCTGAGGTCACGCTCGACGAAGCACGAGCGTCCGATGCGGTATTGCTAGGATCAGTAGGCGGTCCGACGTGGGATCACCTGCCGATGGACCAGAGGCCTGAGAAGGGTCTGCTGGGCTTGAGGCACGGGCTCGACTGTTTCGCGAACTTGCGTCCAGCAACCACGTTTCCGGCGCTTGTCCACGCGTCTTCCCTGAAGCAGGAGCTTGTAGAGAATCTCGACATCTTGATCGTTCGAGAACTCACCGGCGGCATCTACTTCGGCGAGCCGAGGGGAGAGGAGACGATCGACGGCGTTCGACGCGCCTTCAACACCGACGTCTATGACGAGACTGAAGTACGACGCATTGCCAAGGTGGCCTTCGACCTTGCCCGGACGCGACAGGGACGGGTCTGCTCAGTTGACAAGGCCAACGTGCTCGAGGTCACGGCCCTTTGGCGGAACATCGTGGAAGAGGTGCATGCCGATTTCCGGGACGTAGAGCTCTCGCACATGTACGTCGACAACGCCGGTATGCAACTGGTCCGACAACCAAGGCAATTCGACGTGATCGTCACCGGAAACATGTTTGGCGACATCCTCTCAGATGTTGCCGCCATGCTTACCGGCTCGCTGGGCATGCTGCCTTCGGGATCCCTCAACGCCGATTCCGTCGGGATCTACGAGCCAGTTCACGGAAGCGCTCCGGACATCGCCGGTTCGGGGGTGGCCAATCCGCTCGCGACCATCCTTTCCGGCGCCATGATGTGCCGATATAGCCTCGGCGCTCCCGAGGTTGCAGCACAGATCGAGCGGGCTGTGGGTCGGGCGCTTTCACAGGGCTTTCGTACCCAGGACATTGCTCCACGCTCGTCGCATCGCGAAGTCCGGCTCGTCGGCACGGAGTCCATGGCGAACGCAGTGATCACAGCGATGCGACCCGCTTACGACTTGTGGTGACACCGCTGAACGTGGCCATTGTCGGAGCCACTGGGTTGGTGGGGTCGCGGTTCCGGTCCATTCTCGAAGAGCGCGGCTTCCCCGTAGGCTCGCTGAGTCTGCTTGCAAGCGAGCGATCCGTTGGCCGCGTCGTGGAGTTTTCCGGTCGCGTTTGCCGGGTGGGAAATGCGGCGGAATTCGATTTTTCCGGAACCCATCTGGCGTTGTTTTCAGCGGGATCGGAAGTTGCCCGCGAGCACGGCCCCAGAGCGGCGGAGGTGGGTGCAGTCGTCATCGACAATTCTTCGTGTTTTCGCTATGCAAGCGACGTTCCCTTGATCGTGCCTGAAGTCAATGGCGATCAGGTCGGCAAGGGCAAGCGACGCGGCATCATCGCCAATCCGAATTGCTCAACCATCCAGCTGGTTGTCGTGCTCAAGCCGCTTCGGGACGCAGTCGGGATACGGCGAGTCAGCGTCTGCACGTACCAGGCGGTGTCCGGCGCAGGCGTACGAGCTGTAAAGGAACTTGATGACCAAATTGAGGCAATCCGCCAGAACAGACCAGCGAAGTCGAATGCGCTGCCAGCGCGCATTGCGTTCAACGCGGTGCCACACATCGACGGATTTGAAGACAACCGGTACACGCGGGAAGAAATGAAATTGGTTTGGGAGACCCGCAAGATACTTGAGGACGAGGCGATTGATGTCAATCCGACCTGTGTGCGCGTGCCGGTGTACGTTGGTCACTCCGAAGCCGTGCATGTCGAGACGGTGGATCCCGTAACCCCCGACCACGCCAAGGAACTGCTGCAAGCAGCTCCTGGCGTTTCCGTCATGGACCGTTGCGAGGCGGGTGGCTACCCGACGCCAGCTGTGGACGTCGAAGGAACGGACTCGGTATTCGTGGGGAGAATTCGCCAGGACTTGCGCTCACGGAGAGGTCTGAATCTCTGGGTCGTTGCGGACAACGAACGCAAGGGTGCCGCGTTGAATGCCATCCAGATTGCTGAGCGGCTCCTGCCCTTGCTGGGCATGTAGCCCGCGTTCGGCTCGGCATCTGGTCCTCGAGCAGGAGTATTGCAGCACCCGTGTCTTCGTCGCTTGCCCTTTGCATCGAGTACGACGGCACCGACTTCTGCGGGTTTCAATCCCAAGCTGAGGGACGCTCGGTCCAGGACACCTTGGAAAAGGCGATCTCCACGGTTGCAGACCATCCTGTGCAGGTTGCCGCAGCGGGCCGGACCGACGCGGGAGTGCATGCCACGAGTCAGGTGGTGAGTTTCCTTGCTGAGTCAGAAAGACCGCTTGCAGCTTGGACCCGCGGTGTCAACGCGTGCCTGCCCGCGGATGTCCGTGTCTGGCGTGCCCTGAACGTTTCCGAGCAGTTCCATGCACGTTTTGACGCCACGTTTCGACGCTACATGTACGTGTTCGGCCAAGCAGATGCCGTGCCGGCCATTGCCAGAAACCAAGTAGCTTGGTTGCGCGGGACGCTGCATCCCGACCGCATGTCCGCGGTTCTCGACGACATGGTTGGCGAGCGTGACTTCTCCAGCTTTCGAGCATCCGGCTGTCAGTCGAAGCGACCATGGCGGCAGGTAGATTTCGCGCGAGTGGTTACGAGGGGGGAGCTTGTGGTGTTCGACATCCAGGCGAATGCGTTCTTGTTGCGGATGGTCCGAAACCTGGCCGGGGCGCTGCTAGAAGTTTCGCTTGGATCACTGACGAGAGAGGGTTTCAAGGAGTTGATGGACGCCAAGAATCGAGACCTCGCTCCACCGACTGCACCGGCGCGCGGTCTTTACCTTGTGCAAGTCGGATATCCCGCTCTGGAGGAGCTGTCCGAACTTCGTTTGCCACCTGTCCTGGGACCGCTCGACTTCAGTGCGACGCCGCAGACACCGTGATCCACCTGCAAGACCGGTTCTGGGTCGCCTGAAACGGAGCGGAAGTCCGGGTTCCGGGACTCCGTGATGACGATCCACTTGGAGGCGAGTGAGATGGCAACGTGGGCCACCAATCGAAACTCTCGCCAAATGGGGCGGTATCGGAGACTCTCACGGGACGGTTGTTTTCGGTCTTTGCGGATGCGCGGTGCGCTGTGAGTGATCTCGAATGGATTCTCGAACGAATCGACTCGGGACTGACGCGATCCCGGGTGCCGTTGGATTCCGTGCGAGAGGTCGGTTGCCGCCTGGGAGTCTTGTCCCCTGCCAATCGAGCTGTGGTCATTGGCGGAACCAACGGAAAGGGATCTACCGCAGTGGCGCTCGAGGCCGTTCTTGTTGCGTCGGGCCTGCGCGTCGGCACCGCGCTGTCACCCCATCTTCATCGAGTCAACGAGAGGATCCGACTGGATGGGAGAGAGGCGAGCGACTCCCAAATCGAAGCCAGCTTGCGGGAGGTCGTGAGCTTCCAGAAAGGCAGCTCGCTCACGTATTTCGATTGCTTGGTCCTGGCATCGCTGGTGCTGTTCCATCGCCACAGCCTCGATTGCATCGTGCTCGAGGTTGGTCTTGGAGGGAGGCTTGACGCCACCAATGTTGTGGATGCTGATGTGGCCGCCATCACCAACGTTTCTCTGGACCATGTGGAAACGCTTGGTACCGATCGGGAATCCATTGGAAGAGAGAAGGCTGGCGTGTTCCGCGCTGGGCGTCCCGTCGTGATCGGGGAACCGCACCCTCCTCGCAGTGTGATCCAGAGAATCGAAGCGCTCGATTGCCCTTTCCATCTGCACACACGCGACTTTTCCGCAACCAGAGCAGGCTCGAACCTTGCGATCCAGTTCACAAGTGAACGGGGAAAGCAGTCCGTCCGTGTCCACGGGGCAGCTACCCTTGACCTCCAGAGCGTGGCGACCGCGGTTCAGGCTGCCACCTGCGTGATGGGAGAGCCTTCGCGGGCGGCGATCCGCGCGGGTGCAAGTGCGCGGTTGATTGGACGATGGGAGAAAATTCGCGCACTCGGCAGGCGCTGGCTCCTCGATTGCGCGCATAATGCCAATGCCATTGAGCGCATCGCCCTTCGCGTTGACGAGCAGTTCGCTGATGATTCTGTACTGGGCTTGTTCCACTGCAAGCCGCAAAAGGACGCCGGAGCGATGCTCGATTCGCTGGTCCGCGTCTGTGAGGCAGTGCACTTGGCTTGCATAGGGCAGGGTGACGAGCAGCGCATGTGCGCACTTGCCTGCCGCTCGTCCAAGTTTTCTGTCGCATCCATTGAGCAAGCTGTTAGAATCTTGATTGACTCGAGCACGTCGAACGATCTGATCCTGGTGTGCGGTTCGTTCGAGTTGGTGTCTCGGATCCGGCGTGCTCTGATTGTGGGCTGACATGACCGAATCCAATCGCAATCGCATAATCGGCGCCATGTTTCTGGCAGGGGTTCTCGGAATCGGTCTGCCGTTCCTCTTCGACACGCGCGTCGACGTGCCCGAGATGGACCTGGAGCACGTCGAGCCGCCCGTTGTCGGCCCCATCGAGATGCCGCCAACCGCGACCGCTCGCCCCGACACTCAGGCACTTGCCGAAACCCGCAACAAGATCCAAAGCGAATTTTCCGAGGACGGGTTCCTGATCGAATCGGGAGTGCGCGTCGGCGACCCGGTCATCGGCAAGGCGGACGCCAACACGTCCATATGGGCGATTCAGCTCGCGAGCCTGAGTGATCTTGAGAACGCCGAGGCGCTGGCGACCAAGTTGCGGAAACGTGGGTACTCGGCATGGATCTCCGACATCAAGCGGGGATCCACAGTGCTTCATCGAGTGGTCGTAGGGCCGTTCACCGTCAGGAGCGAGGCGGTCGAGATCAGCGAACGACTTGCTGAGGAGCACTCTGTCGGGCCCATTCTTGTGAGCTTTGAAACTCGATGAGTGTTTCTGTCGCGGATGTTGGGTTCGGCCTGCTGATGGCCGTTTCTGCGTTCTGGGGACTGCAACGTGGTTTGGCAAAGGAAGTGCTTTCCGTCGCGATCTTGGCGCTGGCTATCCTGGGGGCATCCCTTTTCGGTGCGGAACTGGGATCCGTCCTGCCCTTGATCGGACTCGACGAAGCGGCTGAGGAAGCGCTCGGCCCGGACATCCAACGGTTCCTGGGCAGCGGGATTACCTTTGTCCTTTTCTATCTTGCCGGGTGGTTCGTGCTCCACAGGGTGCAGGGCGCTGTCGAGGAATCCTGGCTGGCCGGTCCCAACAAGACGCTCGGTTTTCTCTTCGGCGGCCTT
>JAGWBL010000217.1:2184-3037 GCA_021295935.1 Pseudomonadales bacterium | reverse complement strand
GCAAGAACAGCTTGGTGCTCAACGAGGAATCCGGCTCGTGGTTCTTTCTCGGCGAGATCTACACGAGTCTCCCGCTTCCGGTGAACGGAAAGCGTGTCCCCGATCGCTGCGGCGGTTGCAAGGCGTGCATCAGCATCTGCCCCACGGATGCAATCGTGAATCCTCGAGTGCTGGATGCGCGTAGATGCATCTCGTATCTGACGATCGAGAGCAAGGGTCCAATACCCCACGAGCTGCGATCTCGCATTGGGAATCGAGTCTTCGGTTGCGACGATTGCCAGTTGATCTGTCCTTGGAACAGGTTTGCGACCCCCTCCTCGGAGCGGGAATTCGCACCGCGCCATGGCCTCGATTCTCCGACCATCAGCCGGTTGCTGCAGTGGGAGGAATCGAAGTTTCGCAGGCGAACGGCTGGCATGGCCCTACGCAGGATCGACTTCTCGCAATGGACACGCAATCTGGCGGTTGCGGCGGGCAATGCGTTGCCCGCACCCGAGCTGCTTGCGTCCGTGCAAGCGCGCCGCGGAGAACGGAGCGTCGCCGGAGACGAACTGAGTCTTGAGCTCCTTGACTGGGCGCTTGGGAGGCTCGAGCGGGCTATGCCGGCATGAAGAGATGATCGCGGTAGAGCCGAAGTTCGCCGATGGACTCCAGAATGTCGTCCATGGCGCGATGAGATCTCCGCTTCCGCACCTGCTTCTCGACTCGCGGATGCCAGATCTTCGCGAGCTCCTTCACGGAGCTGACGTCGACGATCCGGTAGTGGAGGTACCGTTCGAGGCATGGCATGTGCTTGCACAGGAACCGCCGGTCCTGCCAGATCGAGTTGCCGCACACCCGAGCGCTCTGCGGC
>JAGWBL010000217.1:0-2177 GCA_021295935.1 Pseudomonadales bacterium | reverse complement strand
CTCTGCTTCTTCGACAGCCGTGTCCGAGTCGCGGACTTGCTGAAGCAGCCCGGAACTGGTGTGGTTCCGCTGGTTCCACGCGTCCATCGCCGGAAGTTCGTCCAGGTCGTAGTGGATGACCAGCGAGGGTCCGGTGGCGACAATGTCGAGATCGGCGTCCGTGATCACTGCGGCGGCCTCCAGAATCACGTCGCGTTCAGGGTCCAGGCCTGTCATTTCGAGATCCATCCAGACCAGCCGATGGGCGGAGTTGGGCAAGGCGATTGCAGGCACGGGGAAGACGGTCAGGCCCAATTATTGGCCATCGCATCCGACATTCCTATGGGAGCGTAAGTTGACGGTTGGTCTCGCTGCCGAACTGTCGTGCTCGGAGACCAACGGTCTTCCCGATCGCTGGAACCTGTTGTGCATCCGTCCATGAGTCCGTTCTCGTTCGCTCAACGTCTGTTGCCCAAACGGCTGATCTCAAGTGCCGCGGGCATGCTGGCTCGCATCGAGTCTCCGTCGATCCTGAAGAACCAGCTGATCCGCTGGTTCATTGCCCACTACGGGGTTGACATGTCGGAAGCGGCGCGGACGTCGCCTGGCAGCTACTCGTGCTTTGAGGATTTCTTCACTCGCGAGCTGAAGCCGTCGATTCGGCCCCAGCCGTGCGACCGGAGGGTCATCTCGTGTCCGGTCGACGGAACAGTATCGGCCTGCGGTTTGATCGCCAAGGGCACGCTTGTCTCGGCCAAGGGACACGACTACTCGGTCTCCGAACTGATGGCAGCCGACTCGTCTTCGTTCGAAGGCGGGACCTACGCCACCTTTTACCTGGCCCCTCGCGACTATCACCGAGTTCATGTTCCCACGGACGCGGAACTCGAGGGTGTGTCCCATGTTCCGGGCGCTCTGTTCTCGGTCAACGCGAGAACCGAGGCTGACATCTCTGCGTTGCTCTGCAGGAACGAGAGGGTGGCATTCCAATTGATGCTCGAAGAGGGTCGCTTGTGTCTCGTCATGGTTGGCGCTCTGATCGTGGCGGGAATCTCGACACGCTACCTTTCGCCGCATGCGCGCAACTCAGGCTTGAGACGGCCGGTGGTGCGACGGGATTGCCGTGAGCGGTTGAATCGCGGGTTGGAACTCGGACGGTTTCGGATGGGCTCGACCGTCGTGCTCCTGCTGACGGAAGACGCAGGCGAGCTGGCAGGACTGGAGCCCGGGCGAGGCGTTCGTGTGGGCGAAGCCATTGGCATGCTTGGCAAGGCGAGGCAGTAGACGGGGGTTCGTTCTCCCCGATGCCCGACCCCGCTCAACCATCCGGGAACGCAAGCACCTCGCGGATTCCATCCGACCCAGTGGCGAGAGAGACCAGCCGGTCGAAACCCACTGCAACCCCGGACGCCTCCGGAAGTCCGTGTTCCATCGCGGCCGCCAAGCAGGGATCTGGCGCCACGTCTTCCAGCCGACCCTCCCGGCGAATTCGCCGATCCGCGTTGAAGCGCTCGTGCAGAGCCTCCGGATCCTTGAGCTCCTGGCACCCGTTGGCGAGCTCGATGCCGTCAACGACCAGTTCGAACCGGTCAGCCACGCAAACGCCGTCCCGTTCCACCAGCTCGGAAAGCGCTGCCATGGACGGAGGAAAGTCCGTGACAAACCACCTGCCGTTGCCAAGGGCTGTCAGAGCTCGGCCGTAAAGGAACTCTGTGGCCTCTGTTGTGGAGCAATTCGACTGGAGCCCGCGCGCAATGGCGGCCTGGCGCAATTCCTGTGCATCGGAAACGCTGGAACTCACTCCCAGGGTCTCGGTCAGCAGTCCAGGAAACTCGATGGTGCGGACCGATTGCGTTCCAAGGATCTGGTCGACGAGTTCGGTGAGTTCCTCTCGTAGTTCCTCGGTCGAATATCCCGGTCGATACCACTCGAGCATGGTGAATTCGGGATTGTGCCAGGCTCCCGCCTCCTCGGCACGAAATGCCGAGCACACTTGGTAGACCGGCCTGTGGTGGACAGCCAGAAAGCGCTTCATTTGGTATTCCGGGGAGGTTTGCAGGTAGTCTCCGGCGCGTGTGCGGAGATTGGAGATGCTGGGGTGCGAGACACCCCAAGGAGAGAGCAGGGAGGTTTGCAGCTCGAGGACGCCGCGTTCGTCGAAGAACTGCCGGATCGCTTTAAGGACTTGCGCTCGACGT
>JAGWBL010000216.1:588-2791 GCA_021295935.1 Pseudomonadales bacterium | reverse complement strand
GCCGCTCCCGCTGGGGCCCGCAAGTCCGGTGACACCCTCGCCCAGCTCAAGGTCGAGGGTGACTGGGAGTCCAGGCAACCCAACCGTGAACTTCAGTGCACTCACGCTACCGCACTCCAATCGGCGCCTTGCGGTTCAGGCCGAAGACCACAAGAAGCACGAAGAAAGATATCGCCATCATGCAAGCCGCCAACACATGGGCGTTCGAGTAGCTGATCGTCTCCACGTGTTCGTAGATCGCGACAGACACGACACGCGTTTCGCCGGGGATGTTGCCACCCACCATCAGGACCACGCCGAATTCCCCTATGGTGTGAGCAAACGTGAGAACGCATGCGCTGATGAAGCCTCGCTTGCAGGCAGGCACCACCGCGGTGAAGAACGCAAGAATGGGAGTGGCTCCGAGACTCAGGGCGGATCGAAGCAGTCCGCGGTCCATCGATTCGAACGCTACCTGTAGCGGCTGGACCATGAACGGCAGCGAGTAGGCCACGGAAGCCAGCACCAACCCCTCAAACGAAAATGTCAGCGATTCGCCGGTGATCGCAACGAACCAGCCGCCGAGTGTGGAACTGGGACTCAGCAGGATGAGAAGATAGAAGCCGAGCACCGTCGGCGGCAGCACCAAGGGCATCGCCACGATCGCCTCGACCGGCGGCTTCAGCCAAGTGCGGGATCGCGACAGCCACCACGCCAACGGAGCGCCCACCACGACCAAGACGCAAGTCGCTGAGAGCGCCAACTGGACCGTGATCCAGACCGCGGAGAGGTCCTCCGGACTCATGGCGGTTCGTATCCGTGCGATCCCAGCACTGCCCGCCCGGATTCACTCACGAGCAGCTCCAGGAACAGGCGTGCGAGTGGATTGGACTTGCCGTGCAGCAGGATGGCAGCATCGTGACGAACATCGGAATGCCAATCCCGCGGCACGACCTCATATCGAAGTCCTTCACCGAGGGGAGTGCCGAGCACAGTCGACAGCGCCACAAGACCCAGTTGCGCGTTTCCGCTGTGGACCAAGGCGAACGTCTGACCGACATTGGTTCCCAATGCCGTCTTGTAACGGACGGGAATGAACGCGTCCAGCCGGACAAGGGCTTCCCGGGCGGCAACGCCGTAGGGTGCCAACTTTGGGTTGGGCAGAGCGATCCGAAGCGGAGCACCAAGGGCTGCAGGATCGATTGGTCGGTTCAGTGAGAGCTCGCCACGCCCCACCAAGACGAGTCTGCCCACGGCGTACGTGACGCGGGAGTTGGCAACAACCGCTCCCTGGTGGCCGAGCCGATCCAGGTAAGTCTGGTCCGCCGCAATGAACGCATCGTAGGGAGCGCCCAGGCGCGCTTGGGCAAAGAGCGTGCCCGTTGCTCCGCCAGCGAGTTGTATGTCCGCTTCAGTCTCGCTCTGCAGTTTCGATTTCAGGGCTTCAGCCACAGGCATGACGCTGGAGGCCACCGCGATCAACGTGCTCCCCTCGGAAGCATGGACGCTTCCAACCAGACCGACCGCAGAAGCGAGAATCACGCCAGCTCGGCATGCCGACGCTTTCGACGGACTCATTGACATGGCCATGCTGATTCGATCCTGAATGAAGTGCAAAGAATATGGTGCCGAGTTGGGCACGCTTCAGACTCGACCACGGGAATCCGTTTCATTGGAGCAGTCGTAGCGTACGATTCAGGCTGAATACGCAAGAATCGGCTATCAGATGACAGCTTCTGACGATGTCTACCTCGGCATAGGCGGTCACGTGGTGCGGGTCCGAACGTCTGATGGCGTGGAAATTTGGCGCAACAAGCTCAAACGTTCGCGTCTGACCACAGTCGTCGTCGACGGCGATGTCGTCTATGCGGGTGCCAGCGGTGTGCTCTACGCTTTGGACGCGGAAACAGGTAGCGTTCTCTGGGAGAACCAATTGAAGGGTCTCGGCAAGGATTCGATGCTGATTGCGACGGAAGAATCCCAATGACCGTCGGGCCAGACCAGCATCAGGCGTGTGCCCGTTCCACGATCCCGAACAGCAAGTGCGGGTCGACTTCGATTCACGAACTGAGCCACTCTCATGCGAGGTGACCTGATCGTCGGCATCAAGGGCCATCTGGTACGCATTCGCAAACACGATGGGTTCGAAGTGTGGCGCAAGAGGGTCCGGGGCCGCTCTCCGGTCGCCGCAACCATGGAAGGGGACAAGATCTTCGCGTACGCC
>JAGWBL010000216.1:0-348 GCA_021295935.1 Pseudomonadales bacterium | reverse complement strand
TCTTCTACGCTTTTTCATCGCCTTGCGCAACGCTTTCAAGACAGTTGCAAGCAGACTCGTTGTCCCGTTCGGACTGAGTTCAGCTCTTCTCGCAGGCTGTGTCACGACTACTGCACCAACACCGGACCCAGCTCTTGTCGAGAAGGTTACCGAGGACCAGCGGCGGCTCGCGATCCAGATGGAGCGGGAGCGGCTCTCTCGGCTCCATGACTTGGCTTGGCCCATTCTGCGGGCCAATGCGGATCTTTGCGGTAGTCGGGTAGCGCCTGCCATCGGAGTTGTGCTGACGACCATTGATTCGTTCGCTTCCCCTATGCGGGAACAGGTTACTGCCGAGTATGGAATTCA
>JAGWBL010000215.1 GCA_021295935.1 Pseudomonadales bacterium | reverse complement strand
CCAACAAGTTGGCGGTACCTGTGTCCGACGTCCGACGCGAGGGGAGCGACAAGGAACATCTCGAGGACCTCGATTCTATTGTCACCGCAGTTTGGAGGCTTTGAGCAGGCATGCCCCGGAGAGGTCTGGCGAAATCTGCACCGTTGCCGCGAGGTCAACGCTCGGGCACCGCACATCAAGGGGGCAACGTCAGACGACGTCGCCCTTGTGGACAGCAGGAAGCCCGCACAGCAAACGGCATCCTGACACCGGAAGTCGCCGCCCGATCTGATTGGCAGGCCGGTTCCGCACGTCGGACGTGGCGGCCCGTGTGCACTCGACAAGGCCAGTTCGAACAGCCATAGAAGATGCTCTCTTTTCCGGGACGCACGGACTGTCTTGCGGATGTGTGCTGGAATGCGCGGCGCAAGCGTCGGTGGCGACCGGTGAGATGCGATCGGCACACCCGAACGTGGATTCGAGGTCGATGCGTTCGAAGCGTCCGACTCGGCGAGATGTCCTGAAACTCGTCGACCAGGATATGGCCGAACGGGTTGCGATAGCGGCGCGCGTTCGTTTCCATCGACTCAACGTCTACCAAGAAGATTTTGGAAGAGCGCAATCCGAAGGCGAGCTTGACGCCATCTGCGTTCACCGATGCCGCCCTCACCCCTCCCGGACTCAGCATCGTCAACGGCAACGACGCCAGTCCGGTTAGCCTGACGCGCGACTCTGCTTCGGGCTCAGTCGCACTTCCAGACAAACCGGCGGGTTCCCGTGTCAGAAACGGAACCATTGGACGACTCCAACCATACGAGTTTGTGGTCGCATGGCCACACCGCTAGTGTCGCATCGATCGTTGCGCAGAGTGCGATGCGCTGGGAGCCGGAGACCGGGCGCGTCCTCGGCGACCCGCCGAACGCACGGAGCTCGGTCAATCCTTCATGCGAAGAGGGAACTTGTGCAGAGGGGGCCACTTCGTTACGGCGATCATCGGGAGCGGCGCGTCCAACAGCGAATACCGCGTCATCGCGGTGTGCGAAGCCTGCAACGCCTCGCCGCGCGATTGCTCCTCGCTCGTCGTTTCTTTGCCTGCACCGACCGGAAGGCGACGCGAATCGCGCTCACGGAGCGTTAGTTGATTCGTCTCGCGAAATCCCGCGGGTGGCAGAACACCCTTCTCACGCCACCTCAAACAGGCCAGCGGCCCCTTGGCCACCTCCGACGCACATGGTGACCATGCCGTATCGTTTTCCACGACGTTTCAGTTCACGCAGCACGGTTCCGGTCAACCGCGAACCGGTCATGCCGAACGGGTGACCAATGGCGATGCTTCCGCCATTGACGTTGTACTTCTCGTTGTCGATCCGCAGCTTGTCCCGGCAATACACGCACTGGCTGGCAAACGCCTCGTTGAGTTCCCAGAGATCGACGTCTTCCTGCCTCATGCCAAGGTTCTCGAGCAATCTCGGGACGGCAAGCACCGGCCCGATGCCCATCTCGTCGGGCTCGCATGCGGCGACGGTGAATCCGCGGAACACACCCATTGGCTCGACTCCCACCTGGCGTGCTCTCTCACCGCTCATGAGCAAGCACATCGATGCCCCGTCGGAGAGTTGCGAGGCGTTTCCTGCGGTGACCGTTCCATTTTCCTCGAACGCGGGTCTCAGTCCTGCCAGTCCCTCGAGCGTCGTGGCAGGTCGATTGCACTCGTCTTCGCTTACCGTGGTTTGCACCCGGCTTTGAATTCCTTCCCTGTCGGTCTTGAGCATCGTCACGTCCATCGGGACGATCTCTTCACCCATCCATCCAGATGACTCGGCCTTGGCGTAACGCTCTTGGCTCTGCACGGCGTACACATCCTGCATCTCGCGAGAGACGGCGTATCGACGCGCGACCACCTCGGCGGTGTTTCCCATGGCCATGAAGATCTCGGGTTTCTCGTTCAGCAACCTCGAGTTCTGTTCGGCCTGGGCCGCCTTCTGTCGGGCTTGCATGGAGATGCTTTCGACGCCTCCAGCCACAACCACATGGGACTGACCGCTCGCGATCTGGTTGGCGGCGATGGCGATGGCCTGCAGCCCGGAGGAACAGAATCGATTGATCGTCAGACCAGCCGTCGAGACCGGAAGCCGAGAGAGAACGACCGCAAGGCGGGCCAGGTTGCCGTCCTGCGCAGCTCCGACCACCACATCTTCAACTTCGTCTGGAGTGATCTGCTGGTTTCGCTCGAGCAAGGCGTCGATGACATGGGCCAGCATGTCGTCGGAGCGTGTCAGATTGAAACTGCCCCGGAATGACTTCGCCAGGCCCGTGCGAACACTGTCAACAACAAGCACATCGTTCGGCAATGCCGTTTCCTCAAGTGACGGAGAAGGCAGGGGGTCCCACAAGGGGTCGAATCGATTCTAGCAGCGCGCCTGGGAGGACCCCAGCAAGGGCAACGGCCCAAGAGAAGAGTCAGCGCGTCTTCTCTCTACTCGGTCTCGGTAGGGGAGCTCACGGCTCGGTTCATTCGCAACCGCCGATGGCTGCTGATTCAGTTGACCGAGAAAACACCTCCACGCTCATTGTCGGATTAATCCACTCTCGGGCATTGCGGGCCGTGCAGGACTGGCTTGACGGATCGGCACGAACGAGCAATTGACAGTCTTTCCTTGACACCGAGGATGCCGGGATC
>JAGWBL010000015.1 GCA_021295935.1 Pseudomonadales bacterium | reverse complement strand
GTATCCCTTCGGCCCGTGAAAGCCAAGTCCTTCCATGACCAATGTCGCACCGATCAGGACCAGGAAGGAAAGAGCCAGCAATCGCACCGAGGGGTTCGACTCGACGAAGTTGGCAATGGGTTCGGAGGAGATCATCATCACCAAGACGGCAACCACGATCGCCGCCACCATGCCCGGCAACTGATCCACCAGCCCGACGGCAACGATCACCGAGTCGAACGAGAACACCACATCGACAAGGGCTATCTGCACGAGCGTCATCATCAATGCCGCAGAAGCAGGTTTCGTGGATTCGCTGGATTCGCGCGGTTCGAGGGACATGCGGATCTCATGCACCGCCTTCGAGAGCAGGACGAGCCCGCCCGCGCCGAGTATCAGGTCACTCCCCGAGAACTCGTTGCCCATGACCGTGAACAAGGTCGACGACAGGCCCATCAACCAGCTGATGCTGAACAGCAGAGCTACCCGCATGACCAATGCCAAGGAAAGACCCACCAGCCGGGTGCGCTGCTGTAGGCGCCTCTCGACTCGGGAGGCCAGGATGGTGATGAACACGATGTTGTCGATGCCAAGCACGAGCTCCAGCGCTGTCAACGCCAGGAACGCACCCACCCATTCGAGTGGCAGCTCCATGCAACCAGGTCCCCGGACGACAAACTAGAATCCGATGATAAAGGGGCCTCCCGCGCACCTAACCAGTCCTTCCAAGAATTCGGTCCATGCCTACTCAACTCGATTCTGACATCACGTTCGAAGCCGCCACCTTCCGGCGTCTGGTCGATCATCTGCAGCGAAACACCGAGCTTCAGAACATCGATCTCATGAACTTGGCGGGTTTCTGCCGCAACTGCTTGGCCAAGTGGTATGTCGCCGAGGCGAAGGAACGAGGCGTGGAACTGGATTACGAATCCGTTCGGGAACGCGTGTACGGCATGCCCTACGCTGAATGGAAACGCAGGTTCCAGACCTAAGTGGCTGATTCGCGGCCCGAGCATGGCGGCCAGTGCCTCACCACCCGACCGATCAGTCAAGCCATCCGTTCATGAAGTCTCCTGACAGCCAGCTTGCGGTTCAGTTCGACAACGTCACCAAGGCGTTTGCCACCACTCTTGCGGTTCGCGGTCTTTCCTTCCCGGTTCGGAAGGGCTGCATTTTCGGGTTGCTCGGGCCCAACGGCGCGGGCAAGACCACCACCATTCGGCTCCTCACCGGCATCCTTCACGCAACAGGCGGGAGCGTCAGCGTTCTCGGGGGGAATGCACCGCCGCAGGTGCGCAGTCGCATCGGCTATCTGCCGGAGGAAAAGGGGCTCTACAAACGCATGCGGGTACGCGACTACCTGGTGTTCGCAGCACGCTTGAAGGAACTCGCCAAGTCCGAGGCGCAAACCAGGGCTGATGCGCTGTTGGAAAGGTTTGCGTTCGAGGAGTGGAGGTCGGAACGCTGCGACCGACTCTCCAAGGGGATGGGTCAGAAGGTCCAGATCATGGCAACGCTGATTCACGAACCTGATCTGGTGGTGCTGGATGAGCCGTTCAGCGGGCTGGACCCCGTGAATGTCGAACTGGTGAGAGTGATGATGCGCGAGATCCGCGACGGCAACCGGACCGTGGTCTTTTCCACTCACGTCATGGAACAGGCCGAACTGCTCTGCGAGGACCTCGTGCTCATCAACAAGGGCAAGACCGTACTAGCAGGCAATCTCTCCGAGATACTTGCCGGATACGGCAACAGCGTTCGCATTCACTACCAAGGCAACGGTGCGGCACTTCGGGACCTCGACGAAGTCCTGAGCGTGAGTGACACTGGCCAGACGGCGGAACTCCGCATGAGGCAGGACGCTGACACTCAAGCGCTGCTTGCGAAACTCATTCAGAGAGTGGAGGTTCGAAAGTTCGATCTAACGCATCTTTCAATCCACGAGGTATTCCTGCGCGAGGTGAATGCGACTCCGCCGACGGAATCCGGGGAATCCGACGATGCGTAGTCGGATTCAGCACACTTGGCTCATCGCTGTTCGCGACTACCTGGAACTCGTGCACACGCGCGCGTTCTGGATCGGTCTTGCGGTCGTGCCGTTGCTGCTGCTTGGATTGGGACTCGCCTCGGCATTCCTGATCGACGACACCGTCACGGACTATGCAGTCCTCGACGAGAGCGGCGGGCTGGCGCATCAAATTCGCATCGAAATCGCCGAAAGCGATTTGCGCAGGTTCTTCGTCAGTCTCAAGAGGACCGATTCACTTGAGAATCCCACCCTGCAAGCGCTCAGGGAGCAGCTGATTCAATTCGAACCCACTTCCGCCGCTGTCGAGAGGTTGGTCTCGGAGCTTGCCGAACTCATCGTGCACCCGCCAGCGCCAACTCTCGCCGGACATGCGACCGACACCAACCTGCGATTCGCGGACATGTGGCGCAGCGGGGACAGGAGCCTTCTCGACGTCTACGAGCCCCGTTCTCTGACTCAATACATCGAACTCCGACTGGAGCATCCCTCGCGCGAGCTACTGGACCAGTTGCTGGACAGCAAGCGCATTTTCGGCTACTTCCTGATTCCCCACGACATGGTGGATGATGGCTCTGGCGCCAAGTACGTCACCCGCTCTCTCAGCAACCTGCAAATCGAGGACTGGTACTCTTGGCACGCCACGCGGGTGGTGAGGGCAAGGCGTGTCGAACAAGCGGCGCTAGATCCCGAACTGATCAAGCACGTCACCCGGTCCATTGACTTCAAGGAACACAAGCACGGTGTGGTTGACGACCCGTCGGCAGCGCCGGAGGCCGAGGCCACCGACGTGATTCTGGAGTTCCTGCCTGCCGGATTCGCCTACATGCTCTGGATCATGATCTTCACCTCGGCCATCTCTCTCATGACCAATGTCGTCGAGGAGAAGTCCAACCGCCTGTTCGAAGTGATCCTCAGCTCCGCCACCGCTCAGGATCTCATGGACGGCAAGACTCTGGCTGTTCTTTTCTCCGGCCTGACCATGGGAGCGGTCTGGGCGCTGTTCGGAGCGGTGCTCATCGCGCTAGGGCTGGCGGTTCTGGATGGCGAGACTTTCCGTGCGCTGGCCAATGGCCTCTTTCAGCCATTGTTGATGGCACAGTTCCTGTTCTACTTTGTGACCGGTTTCCTCTTCTACGCCGCATTGCTGTCTGCGCTCGGCGCTTCCTGCACCACGATGAAGGAGGCTCAAGCGCTCTCGCTGCCGGTCCAACTCGTGCTGTTCGTGCCGCTGGTGTTGCTGGTGCCGGTGTCCATGGACCCGGATCGGACGATAGGTGTCGTGCTATCGTTCGTGCCTCCCCTGACCCCGTTCGTGATGATGATCAGAGCGATCGGCTCCCCGGTTTGGTGGGAGTACCTGGCAACAGGCGGACTCATGGTGGCGACGGTGTTCCTGACACGCAAGCTGTGCATACGCATCTACCAGAAAGGAGTGCTCTCCACTGGTCGACCACCAAGATTCCGCGAACTCGCAGCGATGCTCAAGGAAGAGCGGCTTTGAAGTTCTCCCCGAAGCGCCTGTGGATCGAGTGGAGGGGATTCCTTCTCTTCATCGCCGTGATGCTGCTGTTTCGTTCGACGATTGCGGATTGGAATCAAGTGCCGTCAGGCAGCATGGAACCCACGCTCCTGGTAGGCGATCGCATCCTCGTCGACAAGATGGCCTACGACCTGCGGGTTCCGTTTACGCTGCGCAGGATCGCCCAGTGGGCCCATCCAAGGAGGGGAGACATCGTGATTTTCCCGAGCCCCTTGAAAGCGAACTGTCCACCATCCGAGCCTTCCTGTCCCACCACCACACAGACTTGGGTCAAGCGAGTGGTCGGATTGCCCGGCGATGTGGTCGAGCTTCGGTTCAATCGGCTGATAGTCAATGGGGAGCACGCGGACTATCGCCGCCTCACCCTTGACGAGCTGTCCCGCCTGCCTCCTTACGAAGATGGTTCGCGCCTCTACGTCGAATCCGTGCTCGGAGACTCGAGGTACGTGCGGGTGCGGCGGAACACTGGAGGCCAATCGACATTTGGACCTGTCGTCGTGCCCGATGGACATCTCTTCATGATGGGCGACAACCGGGACAACAGCAACGACTCCCGTTCGCGTCTCGGCATGGTCGAGCGGCACCGCATTACCGGACGCGCCTACTCCGTGGCGTTCTCGCTCAACTACGACCGGGGTTTCCTGCCACGACCGGAGCGATTCTTCTCCGATCTGCAGTAGCGAAGGTTGTTGGCAGCGCCTCACGAAGCGACAGCCGTCGTGCAGCCCGTCGTCTCAAACGAGAGAGCGCCATCATGATTTTCGGTCGCGAACAAGGATGGATGCAACGCATCCAGTTCGCAATCGCTCTAACTTCCGTGAAGCAGTGCGAAAGGCCGGACTGGGGCGCTCATCCGGTCCCCGGCCCTTCTGTACCATTGTGGTCTCACGTGTCGGCGAGCCCGATCAACCCCGCGTTGGCGCGCCGCCCCGTGATCAAGCAACAGGGATGTTCATGAGTTCACGCTCCAAGCCCTCGCCCATCGCGACAGCGGCATCGACTGGAAGCCTTCTGATCTCGCTGGTGGCCCTTGCCTCCAGCTCACCGACACCGCTCTCCGAGATCCAGCAACTGGATCCGCGTCCGATGCATCAAAGAACCGCCATCATGGTCGTGGACCAGGTGCGCTCGCACCATCTCGTGCAAGACAAACCACTGGACGACACGGCCTCAAGCGTCATCTTCGACCGTTACTTGAAGTCGCTGGATCCGGCCCGGAGGTTCTTCTACGCCTCGGACATCGAGGAATTCGAGATGCTTCGTCACGAACTTGATGACGCATTGAAGCTGGGCAAGCTCGACATTCCGTTCCGGATGTACAACAGGTTCAACGAACGCGCCGTAGCAAGACTGGGTTGGGTCATGCAACGTCTCGCGCTGGGCGTCCAGTCGTTCAACCTAGACACGGACAAGCACCTGGTTCTGGATCGGTCGGAAGAGCCTTGGCCAGCGGATGAAGATGAAGCGAACGAACTCTGGGAACTCGCTCTTTCGAATTGGATCATCCGTGAGATGTTGAAGGACACCGAGCCTGAGGAAATCGAGAAACAACTGATCGCCCGCTATCGCGTGCAGTACAAGCGGCTCACTCAAGTCGACTCCGAGGACGCGTTCGAAGTGTGGATGAACGCCTTCACCCAGTCCTACGATCCGCACACGACCTACTTCTCCCCCCGAGATTCGGAGAACTTCGCGATCACCATGTCCTTGAAACTCGAAGGCATCGGTGCAGTTCTCGAAGCTGACGACGAGGGATACACGCGCATTCGGGAGCTTGTGCCCGGCGGGCCAGCCGATCTCCAGGGCGTCGTGCAACCAGCCGACAGGATCGTCGCGGTCGGGCAGCAGAAGGACGGACCGATGATCGACGTCGTCGGATGGCGCCTCGATCAGGTGGTCGACATGATTCGAGGGCCACGAGGCACGATCGTCGTGCTCGAACTCCTGACGCCTGATGACCTCCACCGCAACGCAGTGATCACCAGGGACACCGTCAAGCTCGAGGAGCTGGCAGCGAAGAAGAAGATCTTTGAGGTCGAGCGGGGAACAGAGACGCTCCGTGTCGGCGTCATCGAGATCCCCGCGATGTACGCGGACTACGAATCGAAGATGCGGAAGGACCCAAACGCACGGAGCACGACGACGGATGTCATCAAACTCATCAGGGAACTGAAGGAGCAGAAGGTCGATGCATTGGTTGTCGATTTGCGGCGAAATGGTGGCGGCTACCTCGATGAAGCGAACAGCCTGACCGGACTGTTCATTCCAACCGGGCCGACAGTTCAGGTGGTGGGCAATCGAAGTGGTCGCTACAGCCACTGGGATCGCGACAATCGGACCGAATGGGATGGGCCTCTAGCGGTCGTTGTCGACCGCCACTCGGCGTCAGCGAGCGAGATCCTGGCCGGTGCGATCCAGGACTACGGACGCGGCTTGGTGATCGGCAATCAGACGTTCGGCAAGGGAACCGTCCAACAATTGCTTGACCTGAAACGCGGGCAATTGAAGATCACGAACGCCAAGTTCTACCGCATTTCCGGTCAGAGCACCCAAGCTCGGGGCGTTGTCCCCGACATCAAGTTCCCCAGCCTGATCGATCCCGAGCTCACCGGCGAGTCCGCTCGCGAGAACGCGTTGCCTTGGGACACCATCGAAGCCGAACGCTACGAGGCGTCCAAGCCGAGCGAAGCGGTTGTCCAACACCTGCAGGAGCTGCACGAGCAACGGACCGTGGACGACCCCGATTTCAACCACTGGCGCAAGTCGCAGGCTCAGTTCGAGCGCGTCCGCAACCGCAAGAGTGTTGCAATCAACGCAGAAATCCGAATTGCCGAACGCGATGCCGAGGACGCGGAGCGTCTTCGGATCGGAAACGAGTGGATCGTGGCCAAGAGTCACGAACCTGTCGAGACGTTGAGGCAATTGACCGACATGCAGATCAAGCTGGCTAACGAGCAGAAGGACGAACCGGATGCTCTGATTCGAGAATCTGCAGAAATCCTCGTAGACTGGGTCAGGGAAGGACCCAAGCTGGCGAGTGTAGAGTCGGCCCCGCAGAGTTCCCCATAGGAATGGAGCAATCTGCTGTTGATGAGTTCAAGCCACACAGAAGTACAGACATGGAGGTACGCATGACGAAACTCGCGCGGTTGGCAGCCGCAGTTCTGGTTGGGGCTGCGGCCGGCTTCGCAGGGATCGGTCTCGCGGAAGGTGAGTACGTCGACGATTGGGGTCCGGCGATCGGATCCGACTTGCCGAATCTCAGCGTCCAGGACACGGAAGGCAACGTTCGTACCCTCGAAGACCTGGCTGGCGCGGACGGAACGCTGCTGTTCGTCGTCCGCACGTCAAATTGGTGAGGGTTCTGCAAGAATCAGCTGGTCGAGCTGAACGAGAGAGCGGAAGACTTCAAGTCGCTGGACGTCAACGTCGCAGCCATTTCCTATGACTCCGTCGAGCAGAATCGCACGTTCTCGTCAGAAAAGGGTCTTGCCTACCCGCTGCTTTCCGACGTAGGGTTCGAGACTGTCAAGGCGCTGGGAATTCTCAACGAGACGATCCCGGGTGATTCCCCCGCGTTCGGCATCGCCCACCCCGGTGTGATGCTGGTGGATCCGGATGGCAAGATTGTCTTGAAGCGTGCTGAAGAGAGCTACCAGAACCGTCCTCCGTGGGACGAATTGCTCAAGGCTGTTTCAGAGCGCCTGAGCAGCTCCTCAGACAATCCAGGCGGTTGATTGGGGCGCGAACTCAAACCGACGATCATGCACCCGCACAGGCGCCGGATCTGAGGCAAGCCCGGATTGCAGACGAGACGGCCGAATCGCTGTTCGGGCACTGCCGCCAACGCGAATCGCTGAACGACTCCCCAGCGGATTCAACGAACGTTCGTTCAAGCCATTGTCTCTGGACGCCCTTGATGCAAGCGATGCAAGCGGTTCTGCGATCAGTTTCAGGCATGTGATCAGCGCTGCCGGCTGTCCGGCCCGTTCCGCGGGATTCATCGTACCCGCTGGCCTGAATGGAGATACGCGGATCCAGTCCAAGATCGAAGTCCCGAACCCCACGGCTCTCGACGGTTTACTGGTCTTCCCGATCCGGTCCTGTTGACCGTAGTGTCCTAGCTCTTCATCCGACCTTCTCACATGCCCAACGGCGTCCCAATGTTCTGTCACGCCGGGGCGCCGGCCGGGCAATCCCTCTTCGCCGTCATCGGCGGTCAGACGATGCGCGCCATCCTGTTCGCCAGGGTGCCCGCCACCACCATCGTCGGCTTGCCTCCCGTGGTGCGCTGACCAGGAACCGGACCCAGCCATGCGGCGAAACGCGACCCGCTGGCTTGAGCTCTTCACATGGGGGGCGAAAGCCAGCACGGCCATGGCCGTGCTCGGCCCGATACATCCGCTACATCCGCTTCGCGTCCTCGCTCTCGTCCGCAAAGGCTTTCTGCGCCTTGTCCAGGCTCGGGATTTTCCTGTCCAGAGACTGAGTCTCCTCCAGCCGGGCGCTACCCAGTTCGCGAACCGCGTTGGGCAGGCACGAATCCGGGTCCCTTAGCACCTTCTCGAGGCGGAAAGCATAGGCCGTTCCTCTCGGCACCACCAGTCCGAATTTCGTTAGATGCCCACGCAGCAAGTTGATCTCCCGAGTGCGAGGTTCCCTGGCGCACCCGCTGGTCACGGATCCGGAACAGCATCACGCCGCCGCCGTCTTCACCGCCACGAACCGCAGGGTCGGCCGCTGCGCCACCTCGCAGAGCGCCTCCGCATCCGTCGCGTGATTCTTGTTCCGCTTGACAAACGGCCTCACGTAGATCGGCGGAACCAGCCGGACCTCGTGCCCGAGTTCCAG
This sequence comes from Pseudomonadales bacterium, assembly GCA_021295935.1. Classification (GTDB taxonomy): domain Bacteria; phylum Pseudomonadota; class Gammaproteobacteria; order Pseudomonadales; family Azotimanducaceae; genus Bin55. The sequence continues at coordinate 3,652 of JAGWBL010000015.1, read as the reverse complement.
CATCCGCCGACCCAAATCGTGGAATCCGGTACAGGCCTCCACCGCCACCGTGCAACGGCGCCGCAAATCCAGAAGAGAATGCAGCTTCCGCTTCGTCAGTTTCCCGCGAAACAGCACGGTCTCGTTCGGCGTCGCACCATGCAGCTGGAAGCTCTGTTTCGCCAAGTTGATCCCGATTGTGCCAAGTCACCTCGAAATCCATGCCATGCATGATTCCATAAGAGCCAAGACCTACGGGTGTTAAGGTTGTTCGTGATCTGGCTCTGCCGGCTTTAGTATCACACCATTGCCGCCGCTTAGGCATTCCGGATCAACTGGCTCGAAGATCACGACCCGTCCCGCTGCATCTTCGGGCAAGTCGTCAATTACCGAGTAGTCGCCAAAATCGCTCTCCCCGACTGGCCAAGTGGGAACAGTTGACCACGAACCTCCTCCCAATTCTCGCCACTGAAGCGGTGGTGAGCCACCTCCACCACCTCCACACGAGCCGCGGTGGTGAAGCACATACGTATCGATGGGTCCTGACGAAGCGACCTCCGAGGTCTCTTTCTTTCCATCGCATTCGTCGCAAACTTCTTGACGCGTAAACGTGATCGCACAGCACGTCTCTTCTTCTGTTCCGACAAAGCACGTGTATTCGAATTGACCGAATGCGGTTTCAAGAGCGCATCCGTTCTGCGCCCCATCCTCGCACGTTTCCGGCCTCTCGCCGTCCGGTGGAAGTGACGGGCCCGGTGCTTCCCCTGCGCCAAGCAACACAAGCTCGTCAGCATAAGCAACGTTCTCGAATCGGTCGTCTCGTTCCCCCGAAGTGACTTCGGGATTGCCTGCCACTGCCATGGTTGCCATGCCGAGCACAATTAGAGCGAATTGTCGGTTCATCGTTGGTCTCCGCTGAGCGTTGATGAGAGCCAAGATCTAGGGCATTTGTCGTTGGCAGCGAGCTTGCACATCGGGCACACCTCCGGTAGCCGATTGCTCAACCTGACTTCGATGAAGTGGCCGCTCCCTCCATCGAAGTCACTCGGAGCCGGTTGCAACTCCATACACTTGCACGTGGCGCTGCAGAACCGAACTTCCAACCCGTTGAAGCGAACCGTCGCCGGGGCACAACAGCTGCAAAGTGACAGCCGCTCGGAAGCGTTGCGGACCTTGCCCTCGTTTCGTGGACACTTGAGTAAGGGTCAGGACAAGAGCAACACGCGATGCGATCGGCGCGGGCATATGGACAGTTCTCGCAGCGGCTAGAGAACGAACTCCCTCGAGCGTTCACGGATACTCCGCACCACCCGATCCTGAAACTCGTCGTACGGCATGCTCACCTGCTGGCGGTGCCCGTATCTTCGCAGGGTTACCGTTCCCTGCTCCTGTTCACGTTCTCCAACAACCAGAAGGTTGGGGATCTTCTCCACCGTGCCCTGGCGAACCTTCTTGGATACGGTGTCCGTGCTGGATGCGAGTTCCGCTCGCACGAACCGACCACGCAATCTCTCGACGATCTCCCTGCCGTAGACGTCAAACTTCTCGGACACCGTCACGACCCGAACTTGGATCGGCGCAAGCCACGTCGGAAACGCGCCACCATAGTGTTCGATCAGAAAGGCGACCAGTCGCTCGTGCGTCGAGAGAGGTGCCCGGTGGATGCAGTACGGCATGTGCTCCAAGCCGTCCGAACCGATGTACTTCAGCCCCAGTCGCCCCGGCACTGCGAAATCGAGCTGAACCGTGCTGACACTCTCGTCGCGTCCGGTGACGGTATTGAGCTGGACGTCGATCTTCGGGCCGTAGAAGGCGGCCTCGCCGATGCCCTCCACGTACTCGATGCCAATGGAATCGAGCATGTCCTGGATGATCGCTTCGCACCTGACCCATGCTTCAGGATTGTCGACATATTTCTCCTTGCGTTTCGGGTCCTCCGGGTCTGATCGGGACAGCCTGAGGTAGTAGTTGTCCAATCCCAGGATCCGGTAGGCATCTGCGTAGAGTTCCATGACCGCTCGGAATTCGTCGGCGATCTGGTCTTCAGTGCAGTAGATGTGGGCATCGTTCATGCACATCGATCGAACGCGCAGCAATCCGCTCACCGCGCCCGAAGCTTCCAATCTGTACACCTCTCCGTACTCCGCGAGGCGTAGCGGCAGATCGCGGTAGCTGCGAGGCCGAGCCGCGTATACCGCATGGTGGTGCGGGCAGTTCATAGGCTTGAGGACATAGGAGTCCTTCAATTTCTCGCCGCCGTCGCCGTTCTCCACGATCTCCATCGCTGGGTACATGTCGCCGGCGTAGTAAGGAAGATGGCCGGTCTTGAAATACAGGGACTGGCGAGCGATATGTGGCGTGGAGACTCTCTGATATCCCGCTTTGAACTCCAGCTCGCGTGCCAGCTTCTCGAGTTCGTCCCGGATCGCCGTGCCGTTCGGCAACCAGAGCGGCAGCCCGGGGCCTACGTCCTGGTCGATGGCATATATGTCCAGCTGGCGACCCAGCCGCTTGTGGTCCCTCGCCTGGGCTTCTGCATGGGCAGTCACGTGAGCATCCAGCGTCTCCTTGTCCTCAAAGGCCCACGCATAGATTCGGGTCATCATGACGTTTTCCGAGTCGCCGCGCCAGTACGCTCCAGCAACACTTCGGAGCTTGAAAGCGTCCCTCGGAATGTCGCGAGTGGTCTCTACATGAGGTCCCTCGCACATGTCGAGAAACGGTCCGTTCCTGTAGAACGAAAGGGTGTGGATGCCGTGCTTCTCGCAAAGCTCCGAGGCGTACTCGCGCTTGTAGGGCTCCCCCATGTCATCGATGCGAGCCAGCGCCTCTTCCCGGGGAAGGTCTTCCCGATAGAACCTCTGTCCCTTCTTGATGATGCGACGCATCCGCCGCTCAAGATCGGGGAAGTCCTCTTCGGTTACCGGCGCAGAAAGCACGAAATCATAGTAGAAGCCATCCTTGATCGGAGGTCCAAATCCAAGCGTCGAGCCCTTGCGTGTCTCCAGCACCGCTTGGGCCAGAACATGGGCCAAGCTGTGCCGCACGCGGTAGAGACGCGAATCGCTTTCCGGTTCCGAGCCCTGGTGCTCAAAGGCCTCCACTTGCGTCCTCCGGTTCAGGCAGCGTCGCGGAATAGATTGTCGAGCACGAACTGAAGTATGCCGCCGCTCTCGAAGTACGCCATTTCGTTTTCCGTGTTGATGCAGCTGCGAACCCGCTCCTCGCGCACCCTTCCGTTGTTGTGTTGGATCGTGAGTTTGAGTTCCTGCCCAGGAACAGGGCGCTCGCCGTTCCTCATGGCGATCGACACGGTCTCCGAGCCATCCAATCCCAGAGCGTTCCATCCGCCGTCCCACAAGGACTGCAGCGGCATCACTCCCATCCCGATGAGATTGGAGCGGTGTATCCTCTCGAAGTTCTCGGCGATCACTGCCCGCACTCCAAGCAGGCGCGTGCCCTTCGCGGCCCAGTCGCGGCTGGACCCGGTGCCGTACTCGCGTCCTGCGAACACCACCAAGGGAACATCCTCGCCGTCGTAACGAACCGCTGCGTCGTAGATGGACACCTGATCCCCGGAGGAAGCGTGAACCGTGTAGCCGCCCTCGACATGCGGCAACATTCGATTTCGAATGCGTATGTTGGCAAAAGTTCCGCGCATCATGACTTCGTG
>JAGWBL010000214.1 GCA_021295935.1 Pseudomonadales bacterium | reverse complement strand
CAGCCATGTGTTTCGAGGGGAGGAGTGGATCAGCTCCTTTCCGAAGCCTCGCCTCCTGTATGACTACTGCGGGTGGGACCTGCCGCGCCACTATCACCTGCCGTTGCTCCGCAACCCGGATCACTCCAAGATATCGAAGCGCCACCAGCCCACGGGCATCAACTACTTTCGACGCAAGGGCTATCTTCCGGAGGCTGTGTTGAACTTCCTTGCCATGATGGGCTGGTCCATGCCCGACGAACGGGAGCTGTTCTCACTTGAGGAATTGGTATCGCAGTTTGATGTCGACCGACTCTCGACCGCTGGGCCGGTCTTTGACATCGAGAAGTTGGAGTGGATGAACGGCCAATACTTGCGCCGGCTCTCGCAAGAAGAGTTCGCGACGCGGTTCGCCGATTGGGCCTTCGACCCGCCGAGATTGACGAGACTTGTGGAGATGGTTCAGAACCGCACGGAACGGTTTTCCGATCTTGTAGCCAAGGTCGACTACCGTATCGGCTGCTGCTTTCGAACACAAATCTCATTCGGCTGAGAGGTGCAAGGTGATTCTCCACTACGCGCTCCGATCGGTGGAAGAGACCGATAGCTGGACGAGTGCCGAACTCCAACAGCTCCTGAGGGGACTTGCGAACAGGATGGAGATGCGATTCCGGGACTTCTTGTTTCCCCTATTTGTTGCAGTCTCTGGAAGGCCCGTAGCTCTGCCTCTCTTTGACTCGCTTGAGTTCCTCGAGAGGGATGTTGTGCGGGCTCGACTGCGGTCAGCCATCGAGTCATTGGGAGGGGTCTCGAAGAAGCAAGCGAAGAGCTTCGAGGCGGAATGGCCGGCATTGCACACTGCTGGTGCCGAGTGAAGGACGACCTTGCGCTCGTCAGGCATGCACACCAGTTCACAGGGCATGAAAGATCACGCGGACCACAGTGTCCGAAGGTGCGGTGGTGCCACCCTCGACCTTGCTATACTGAAGATCGCAGTGGGGCCATAGCTCAGCTGGGAGAGCGCAACAATGGCATTGTTGAGGTCGGCGGTTCGATCCCGCCTGGCTCCACCAACTCTTGCCACGCTCTGATCGACATCGAGATTCTTGATGTATCGCGGCCTGAGCGTCTGGGCGGCGGCAAGTGATGGCCTCTTTGCAGTTCCGATTGGTACTTCAAGCAGTGCGTTTGGCGACAAGAGCTCTGATGTTCGGGTTGATCGTGTGGCTTCAGAGCACAATCGCCGACACTCCAGTTCCCCAGGAAGGAGTCTTGTCGGATGGCGTCGATATTCACTTGGTGGACGACGGGCCGTCCGACGACACCGAGGGTCGAACGAATAACGAATCCGAGTTCGAGTACGCGAAGCCTCCGTTCGTACCTGGGGATGTCTTTCGGGACGAGCTGGCAACCGGTGGGTTCGGACCGGACATGGTGGTGTTGCCGAAGGGTTCCTTTCGAATGGGGTGCATGTCGCACTTCCATCATTGCGGCATCAACGAGCGACCTATCCGTGACGTGAGAATCGGGCAGTTGATCGCCATGGCCCGATTTGAGACCACTTTCGACCAGTACGACCGGTTCACGGCACCGCGTGGGTTGGTGCCGGACCAGACTTGGGGGCGAGGCAATCGTCCAGTGATTCATGTGCCTTGGTCTGGCGCACAGGACTATTCCCGTTGGCTCTCGAAGCAGACGGGTGCCAGGTACAGGCTGCCCAGCGAGGCAGAGTGGGAGTTTGCAGCTCGAGCAGGGTCGACGACCAAGTTCTTCTGGGGAGATGACATCGGCGAGAACCGATCGGCGTGCCTGCAGTGCGGAAGTCAATGGGACGGTCGCAGAACCGCGCCGGTAGGGTCGTTCTTGCCGAACGCCTTCGGGTTGCACGACATGCACGGCAACGTCACGGAATGGGTCGAGGACTGCTGGGTGTCGGACTACCGCCAGGCGCCGACAGACGGGTCCCCCTTTCTCGAGGAGGGCTGCGGGTCGCGAGTGCTGCGTTGTGGTTCATGGGATGACAAGCCTTGGTTTGTCCGCTCGGCCATGCGGTATTCGTTCCGTACGGCCGAGATCAGTAACCGATTCATCGGATTCAGGGTTGTCCGAGACCTCTCGGAGTGGGAGACGCTCGATCGCTAGCGATCAGTCAGCGTCCAATCGAGCCGGAAGTCTGCAGGTTCCGCCAAGCGGTTGCATTCGAATCTCCTACGTACGTACTCCCTTGTGCTGACAACTGCGCGAGAGCGGGAGGTGCTCCGCCGATTGCTGCAAGTCGGGGTACGGATGCCGTGGGGATCGAGATCTTGTCCGTCGGTGTGCTGGCAGGCAATGCCATTGCGCAGGCATCGAATGGACTGTCCGCTGAATCCGTCAAGCGTGAGAGCCGACTGATGGAGTCAGGTGGGAAGCGCTCAGGGTCGCTAGGCCATTGCTCTCGGTCGAAGCATCCGCTCGATCGAAACAGGCCTGTTGCGTACGGCTGTTCGGCGACCTGCAGCACCCACTGGATGATTGGGCATTCTGGCGGAGTGGAGCCTGTTCTCGAGGACGTCCGCCAATTTGCTCGCGAGAGCGGCCCTCCAACTCAATCGGGCTGCATGACTTCGAGGCAACGGGTGGTAGTAGCCGTTTCGAACCCGACTGTGTGCTATCCCTGCGGTTTCGAGTTCGCAGTGACGAAGCGAAGCAAGGCAAGACGTAGCCATCGTCGCCGCCATGGGATGCACACCCCATCCCAGAACTGCGATTCAATAATCGTGCTTGCTCCACCATGCGAGACTTGACGAACAGCGAGTGAGGTGGAGGGGGTGCGCATTGATCCAGTTCTGACACTCGACGGAAGAACTCGGTGCTGTCTGGTTCGCACAAATCCGACAGGTTGAGGATTCGAGCGTGGCTGAGTTGCAGAGTCCGAAGAAGGTCGATGACTTGGCGTTGCGTGGAATCAGGAACAGCCGGTGACAGCGCGCCAAAGTCGCTTGTCGATTGTGCAGTGCATCCGAGGCTGAACGTTGCATTCTGGCTTTGCGGCCTGCAGGAACCGGGATTCAGCAACACGAAAACCAGGTCCGGCACCGAAGAAGGAAGCAGCCGCTCCGAAACAGCTCGGCGTTGAGCATCTTGGACAATCTCGAGTCGCGATCGACACTCCAATTGCCGATTCCGATGTC
>JAGWBL010000014.1 GCA_021295935.1 Pseudomonadales bacterium | reverse complement strand
GATGAGGGGAGTTGAGGCGCTATGACACGGACAGCAATCTTTGTGGTGGCCGCTCCGTTGCTGGCGACGTCCTGCGGCTTGTTCCTGGGCGGTCCGGCCGAGGAGAAACGGAAGGCCTATCTGGATCCCGAAGTCGTCGAGGCGCTTGACGTGCCTCAGGATCTGAACGAGACCTCCATCCGCGACGTTCTCAAGATTCCTGAAGTGGACCTGCTGCCCAATGCCGAGTTGTTCGAACGCCGTGTCCCGCGTCCGTCACCCCTTTACGCGGACGACGACCCGGACCTGGTAAAGATCCAAAGGCTCGGAGATCGGAGCTGGGTCATCCTTCGTCTGACGCCGGATGTGGTTTGGCCTCTGTTGCAGCGATTCTTGGAAGATGAGGGACTCGAGATCGATCAAGAGATTCCGGATCAGGGAATCGTCGCCAGCTCCGCATTTTCCAGTACGGATCTGCTCATTTCGGGCTCCGGTAGGCAAGAGGAGCTGGCACCGTCCGCGGAGGGAGTCGAAGAGGAGCGCGGGCCCGAATGGAAGTCGCTTGTCAAAGGTGGAATCGGTGAGGGCCGGCTTGACGCGCCCAGCAGCCGCGTTATCGGAGGCGTGGAGTATGGGCTGCGGCGGGGCACCGCGGAGGTCCACTTCCGGTTCCTGAACGGCGACGCCACGGATTTCGATTACAGCAGCAAAGATCTCAAGTCCTCCGATGTGGAAGTCGAGAAAGCGCTGGTTTCAGAATTCGCTTCGTTTACCGCCCACGACAGTCTCGAGAGGTCCTCTTCAATCTTGGTCCGGCAACTGAGCATGTCGGAGAAATCCCAGTTGATCCGCGATGCTGAAGGGAAGCCGGTGCTGGTCCTGGAAACCGATCTGGATCGCGCTTGGGCGACCATCCGACAGTCGTTGCGAAAGGCAGAGGTGCGGATCGTCGAGGACTTGCGGAACGAGGGCCGGATCGAAGTGATTGTCTCGGATCGCCAGCTCAAGGCGCGCAAGATGAAGCGTTCGCTGTTCTCCCGATTCATGCCCAAGCGAGTTCAGAAGATTCGGCACGTGGCGATAACTGTCCGTGAGAACGGCGGCGATCAATGGGTGGAGGCGGAGCCGATGGACGGCTTGCCCCTGGACGTGGACTTCGGCGAGAGATTGCTCTCCCTTCTCAAGGACTTGGCCGCGTGATCTCCGTGGCTCGCGTTGCGAAGCACGGACAAAGGAGCGTTGAGCACGTTTAGAGTCGCTTCTCTGGGAAGCGGAAGCGGCGGCAACTGTACCGTCGTCCGCGCAGACCCAACGGTGATTCTGATCGACTGCGGGTTTTCCGGTAGGGAAACCGAGCGACGACTTCGGGGTCTGGGCATCTCCGGGGAGTCGGTTTCCGCCATCCTTGTGACGCACGAGCACTTCGATCACATCCAGGGAGTGGGGACCATCTCGCGGCGCTTCGACGTTCCGGTCTACGCCTCCCGGGGAACACTTGCTGCGTTGCAGCTGCGCAACAAGGGACCCTTCGAGCGGATCTGCGAGCTGAGCTCTCGCAAACGCGAGCGAATCGGCAGTCTCTCGGTTCGATCTGTCCCGGTACCCCACGACGCCGCGGAACCGACGCAGTTCGTGATCAGCTACCGGAACAAGCAATTCGGCGTGTTGACCGACGCCGGGCACGTGCCGACCTCAGTTCTGGATGCCTACCGGTCGTGCAATGCGTTGTTGATGGAGAGCAACCACGATCTGCACATGCTGTGGAACGGGGATGATCCGCCTCATCTCAAGGAACGCATAGCGGGGAGCGAGGGCCACCTGTCCAACGACGCTGCGATAGGCGTTGTGGCACAGCTCGCGCACGGACCGCTAGCCCATCTGATCATCGGGCACGTCAGCGCGAGGAACAACGAACCTCGAAGGCTCGCTAGGAGCTTTGATCGGTTTGCTCCCGGGCTCGCTTCCCTCACCTACGCGACGCAGGAAGGGGGTACGTCCGGCTGGATCAGCATCGATTGATCCTCGTGTGCAAGTTGTCGCCCGATTGACCGTCTCGCGAGCGATGGCCATCTTCGCAGGCTTGCAGGGTGAATGGGCAGGCCAGCAGGAAGCGCCAGGCTTGGCGGATGCAACCGTTCTGACATCGACCTTAGCGCCGGATGGGGGTTCTGCTTGACAGGGAGTTCCGAAGTGAAGATAATCGCGCCCTCGGCAAAACGCGTATCACGGAGGGGTTCCCGAGCGGTCAAAGGGATCAGACTGTAAATCTGGCGGCTCAGCCTTCGTAGGTTCGAATCCTACCCCCTCCACCATGGGCGAGGGAGGGGGCTAGGGTGGCTATGCGCCTTCGTTCGCGCGCGGGTATTGTTTAGTGGTAAAACCTCAGCCTTCCAAGCTGATCCCGCGGGTTCGATTCCCGCTACCCGCACCATGTCTCGATTTGCAAGCATCCAGCGTTCGGCCTAGGCGCCGGATCGCACTCGGTACGCTCACATAGCTCAGTAGGTAGAGCGTTCCCTTGGTAAGGGAGAGGTCATCGGTTCAATTCCGATTGTGAGCACCAGGTCTCGACGGGATCTTCGGAAAATCCCGGTCACAAACACTCGAAGTCGGCACTCACCAGCTCAGGGAGATTGAGGGCAGCAAATGGCCAAAGAGAAATTTGAACGTTCCAAGACGCACGTCAACGTGGGGACGATTGGGCACGTGGACCACGGCAAGACGACCTTGACGGCGGCGATGACCATCGTCTGTGCCGAGGACACCGGCACCGGCCGAATCAGGGCGTTCGACGAGATCGACAACGCTCCGGAGGAGAAGGCGCGCGGAATCACCATCAACACCACGCATGTCGAGTACGAGAGCGCGGAACGTCACTATGCCCACGTAGACTGCCCGGGCCACCAGGACTACATCAAGAACATGATCACGGGCGCCGCGCAGATGGACGGTGCAGTTCTTGTGGTCTCCGCTGACGACGGCGTGATGCTGCAAACCAGGGAGCACGTCCTGCTCGCGCGCCAGGTTGGCGTGCCTCGCATTGTCGTCTACCTCAACAAGGTCGATCTCATCGACGAGGACGAGCGCGAAGAGTACGTGGAGCTGGTCTCAGCCGAGGTTCAGGACCTGCTGGAGGCAAATGAGTTTCCGTCGGACACGCCGATCATAGCGGGAAGCGCCTTCAAGGCCCTCGAGGGGGACGAAGGGCCGGAGGGCCGGGGATCCGTACGTGAACTCATCAGCGTGCTGGACACCTACATTCCTGAACCGGAGCGAGCGGTAGACGCCCCGTTTCTCATGCCGATCGAAGATGTGTTCTCGATCTCGGGGCGGGGAACCGTGGTGACTGGGCGAGTCGACCGCGGCATCGTGAGGGTTGGCGAAGAGGTCGAGATCGTGGGCATTAAGGAGACCCAGACAACCGTCTGTACTGGTGTCGAGATGTTCAACAAGCTGCTTGACGAAGGGAGAGCAGGTGAAAACATCGGCGTTCTCCTCCGGGGCATCAAGCGGGACGAGGTGGAACGCGGGCAGGTGCTGGCGAAGCGAGAATCCATCACTCCGCACACCAAGTTCGTCTCGCAGGTCTACGTGCTGACCGAGAAGGAAGGAGGTCGCAAGAAGCCCTTCCATACGGGATACCGGCCGCAGTTCTACTTTCGAACGACCGATGTGACTGGTGTGGTGGAGCTTCCGGCAGGTCAGCAGATCGCCATGCCGGGCGAACAGCTGGATCTTCGAGTCGAGTTGATCAGCCCAATCGCAATGGACCAGGGGTTGCGATTCGCCATCCGCGAAGGCGGGCGAACCGTGGGTGCCGGCATCGTCACGGAGATTTTGGAGTAGCCGGGAGCTGGGGTTCGGCACCCCGTAGAACACCAAGCAACTTCTTTAGGCCAGTAGCTCAGTTAGGTAGAGCAGCGGTCTCCAAAACCGCATGTCGGGGGTTCGATTCCCTCCTGGCCTGCCACGCGGAGGAGAACCGCAGGTGCGGTTCCGGACGTAACGATCATGGCAGTCAATCCGAAGACAGGCGCTGCGGCAAGCTCAGGCGCGCTGGACCGCGTCAAGTGGGCGGTTGTGTTCCTGCTCGTGGCCGCCGCCATATTCGGGAACTGGTGGCTTCAGGATCTGTCGCTGCTGGTGCGGGTGCTCGGCGTGCTCGGTTTGGCAGCTCTGGCGGTTCACGTGCTTATGCAGACCGTACGAGCTCGCGCCCTCTGGGAGATGGCCAAGGAGGCATGGGCCGAGATTCGACGAGTCGTCTGGCCGAGGCGTCAGGAGACCCTGTCCACAACCATGATCGTGCTTCTCACGGTGCTGGTTTTCGCGCTCATGCTGTGGGCGCTGGACTCGGTGCTCTCCTGGTTTGTCCAGGGGTTGCTTGGGTGACGGAACTTGCTGTCAGCGAGAATCTGGACTGGTACGTCATCAGTGCCTACTCGGGTTACGAGAAGAACGTGGCCCGTGTGCTGGAGGAACGCATAAAGGCGAGCGACCTGTCGAGCGAATTCGGGGCCGTTCTGGTGCCGAGCGAAGAGGTCGTGGAAATGCGCGGGGGCACGAAGCGCCGAAGCGAGCGAAAGTTCTTCCCGGGATATGTGCTGCTGCAGATGGAAATGAACGAAGCCACGTGGCAACTTGTCAACTCCACGCCGCGCGTGATCAAGTTCATTGGCGGAACGAAGGACAAGCCGCGTCCACTGAGCCCCAACGAAGCGAAGTCGATTCTCGACAAGGTGAGGCAGGGCGCGGAGGCGGTGACCCCGAAGACCACGTTCGAACCCGGTGAGTTGGTTCGCGTGATCGACGGGCCATTCAACGACTTCGGCGGCATGGTCGAAGAAGTCAACTACGAGAAGAGCCGACTCGTGGTGGCAGTGACGATCTTCGGTCGCTCCACCCCGGTGGAACTGAACTTCTCGGAAGTGGAGAAAGGGTAAGGAGGCATGGCGACCAAGAAGGTCCAAGCCTACATCAAGTTGCAAGTGCCGGCCCAACAGGCCAATCCGAGTCCGCCGGTGGGACCCGCTCTGGGTGCCCAGGGCGTGAACATCATGGAGTTCTGCAAGGCCTTCAATTCGAAGACGCAGACGGAGGAGGCGGGGCTTCCGATTCCCGTGATTATCACCGTGTACGCAGACCGGACCTTTTCCTTCGTTACCAAGACCCCGCCAGCATCGGTGCTTATTCGCAAGGCGATCGGAATCGAGAAGGGAAGCGGCGAACCCAACAAGAACAAGGTGGGCAGGATATCCCGCGAACAGCTCGAGGTCATCGCCCGGACGAAGGATCCGGACCTGACAGCGGCGGACATGGATGCCGCGGTGCGGACGCTCGCAGGCAGTGCCCGAAGTGCCGGGGTCGAGGTGGAGGGAGTGTCATGAGCAAGATCACGAATCGGCAGAGGAAGACGGCGGATGCCCTTGACTTGTCTCGGACCTATTCCATCAGCGAGGCCGTGAAAGCGCTCAACACGTTGCCAGCAGCGAAGTTCAAGGAGTCGCTGGATGTCGCCATTAATTTGGGCATCAACACCAAGCGAGGCGACCAGATGGTACGGGGGTCCACGGCGTTGCCTCACAGCATCGGCAAGCTCGTCAGGGTGGCGGTGTTCGCCCAGGGCGACCTCGCCAACGCGGCAAAGGAAGCCGGCGCGGATGTTGTCGGGTACGAGGACCTTGTGGAGGAAGTGAAGGCCGGCAGGTTGGACTTCGACGTGTGCATAGCGGCACCGGACTGCATGCGGTCCGTCGGCAAGTTGGGTCGCATCCTGGGGCCGCGGGGCCTCATGCCCAATCCCAGATCGGGCACCGTGACTGCCGAGGTCGCGACCGCGGTGAAGAACGCGAAGAGCGGGCAGGTGCAGTTCCGAGCTGATCGGGGCGGGATCATCCACGGGTCCGTGGGTCACGTCGGTCAGGACCCGCAGCAAGTTGAAGAGAACGTTGCCGCGCTCCTGACGGACCTCAAGCGGGCGAGGCCCGCGACGAGCAAGGGCACGTACGTGCGAAAGATAACGCTCTCCAGCACCATGGGGCCGGGCATCCCCATCGACACCATGTCCGTGGGTGCGTGACAGGCTGGGTTAGCGGGGACGGACTGAGCAATCGATGACTCTAAGGCTTGAAGACAAGCAGGTCATAGTCGAGCAGATCAACGCCAAGGCCGCGGCGGCAACCTCCGTGATCGTGAGCGACTATCGCGGCATCACGGTGAGTGAAGTGACCGAAATGCGCAAGCGCGCTCGCGCCGCGGGCGTCAGCGTCAGGGTCGTTCGCAACACGCTTGCGAAGCGCGCCATCGTGGGAACAAGCCACGAAGGCTTGGCGACCGCGCTGGTCGGACCGTCGCTCGTGACGTTCTCGTTTGGCGATCCCGGAGCGGCTGCGCGCCTGCTACGTGACTATCAACGGGAGTGTCCGAAACTTGAAGTGCGGGCGATTTCGGTTGGAGGAGATCTCAAGTCCGGGGAGTTTCTGGATGCCGTGGCGTCGCTTCCCACCAAGGACGAGGCGCTCGCGAAGTTGATGAGCGTCATGATCGGGCCGGTGAGCAAGCTCGCCAGAACCGTGAAGGAAGTGCCGGCGAAGCTTGTGCGAGCTTTGGCGGGGGTAGGGAATCAAAGGAAGGAACGCGCTGCGGACTGACGTCGGCGCGAAAGGGAATCGGAGCATGGCAATGGGAGTGCATGGAACATGAGCCTTTCACAGCAACAGATACTGGACGCGATCAGCGACATGACCGTGATGGAGGTCGTGGACCTGGTCAGCGCCATGGAGGAGAAGTTCGGCGTTTCCGCGGCCGCTGCGGTAGCGGCGCCCGTTGCCGCGGACGTGGATGACGGAGAACAGGCGGAGGAGCAGACGGAGTTCACGGTCGTGCTTGCCAGCTACGGCGAGAAGAAGATCGACGTGATCAAGGCGGTTCGCGCGCTGACGGGCATGCAACTGAAGGATGCCAAGAAGCTCGTGGACGACGCTCCTTCAACGCTGAATGAAGCTGCCACCAAGGAGGAAGCAGACGAGGCGAAGGCCGCGCTCGAGGAAGCGGGTGCGACCGTCGAAGTCAAGTAGCCTGCGAGCGGCACCCACTCGCCCGGAATCCTGACCCGATCTGTCTGGAAGCGGATCGGAAGGGAAGCCTTTTGTTTTCTTGAGCACGGAGCGCTCGATGACTTACAGCTTTACCGAAAAGAAGCGTTTGCGGAAGAGCTTTGGTCGGCTCGAACCGATCATGGACTTCCCGTTCCTTCTTGACATCCAGCTTGAGTCCTACCGGAGGTTCCTGCAGGCGGACATCTCGCCGGAGAGTCGCGAGGACATCGGTCTCCAAGCGGCGTTCAACCATGCCTTTCCCATCCAGAACCTCTCGGAGACAGCCGCCCTTCAGTTCGTGAGCTACAGCCTTGGCGAACCCTTGTTCGACGTCAATGAGTGCATCCTGAGGGAGATCACCTATGCAGCACCGCTGCATGTCACTGTGCAGTTGATGATCTACGACCGCGAATCAGGCCACCGCAAGATCAAGGACGTGAAGCAGCAGGAGGTATATCTCGGCGAGATTCCGCTCATGACCGAATCGGGCAGATTTGTGATCAGCGGCAAGCTTCGGGTAGTCGTGTCGCAGCTCCATCGTTCCCCGGGAGTGTTCTTCGGTCACGACAAGGGCAAGGGCCATTCGTCGGGGCGTGTGCTCTACAACGCCCGAGTCATTCCCTATAGGGGGTCGTGGCTGGATTTCGAGTTCGGCTACGAGAGCAAGGAACAAAAGGAGTTCCTGTACGTCCGAATAGACCGCAAGAAGAAGCTCCCGGTCAGCCAGTTCCTGCGAGCGTTGGGAATGTCCGACGAACAGATGCTGGACTGGTTCTACGAGAAGGACAAGTTCACCCTCAAGAAGAGCGGACAGCTTGTGCGCGAGCTGGTGCCCGAACACCTCCTGGGTTCTCACGCGCAGTTTCCGATTCCCACGAAGGACGGGAAGGTTCTCGTTTCCGAGGGAGAACGGATCACACAGCGGCACACGCGAGCGTTGGAAGCCGCGGGCATCAAGAACCTGGAAGTTCCGCGGGAAGACCTTATCGGACGGCGCGTGGCGAGAGAAGTTCGCTACACGCAGACCTACCCGGCTCGGATGTCGCTGACACAAGATCTCGTGAAGGAACTGCTTGGGAGCACGGAAGGGCAGCTGCTGGTCCGGCACGAATACGCCGGCGCCGTGGTCGAGGAGTTCGGAGAGGACGGCAAGCTGGCGCTGTCCGTCACGCAATTGGAAGAGGGTGACACGGACACCGGATCGGGCGTGTCGCGGGTGGTTGCCGCGCGGGACGTGACAGCGGAGAAGCTCCAGCTCATCGACTACACCCTCAAGCCTGGCCAAGGCGATCCCGGCGTCCGAAAGGGCACGGTGCTCAGCGCCACGGGGTTCCGCAAGCTTGCGCAGTGTGGCGTCAAGAGGATATTGCTGGGCTCGCAGCTCACGGATCTTTCCTCCAATGCCGAGCGCGCACGCAAGAGAAATGCGACAGAATGGTCGCGGCTTCGTTTGGCCAGGGACGTTCGCGTCAGCGTCACTGTGGTGCCGTGCAACGGTGAAGTCACCCTGGCCGCCGTAGAAGAGCTGCTCGAGGCCAAGTGGACGGAGCGTTCCCTCGATATCGAGACCATCCACATCAACGATCTCGATCACGGTCCGTACGTTTCCGACACGATGATCAAGGACGCGACCACCACCCAAAGGGAAGCGACCGCGGAGATCTACTTGGTGCTGCGCCCGGGCGAGCCGGCGACGGCGGAATCGCAGCGCATTCTGTTCGAGAACCTGTTCTTCAACAAGGAGCGTTACGACCTCTCAGGCGTGGGGCGCATGAAGTTCAATCGGCGGCTCAAGCGTGATTCAGATGAAGGAAGCAGGACACTGGGCGAGCTCCCGGCACCGGGGGAACCGCTTGACACCAACTCCGTGCGCGACTTGCTGGATGTGCTGAAGACGCTCGTGGACATTCGCAACGGCAAGGGCGCAGTTGACGACATCGACCACTTGGGGAACAGACGGGTTCGTTCAGTCGGCGAGATGGCGGAGAACGAGTTCCGACGCGGCCTGCTTCGGGTGGAGCGCGCCGTGAAGGACCGTCTCGCCATGGCGGAGAGCGAAGGCCTGATGCCTCAGGACATGATCAACGCGAAACCGATCGCCGCTGCCATCAAGGAGTTCTTCGGCTCCCACAAGCTGTCCCAGTTCATGGACCAGATCAACCCGCTTGCGGAAGTCACGCACAAGCGCTAGGTCTCTGCGTTGGGGCCAGGAGGGCTGACGCGCGAGCACGCGGGTTTCGAGGTTCGGGACGTCCATCCGTCGCACTATGGGCGAGTGTGCCCCATCGAGACTCCCGAAGGCCCCACCATCGGCTTGATCAACACGCGGTCGGTGTACGCCCGTGCCAATCCATACGGGTTTCTGGAAACTCCCTACCGGCGAGTCGTGAATCGGATGGTGACATCGGAGGTGGAACATCTGTCCGCCATAGACGAGGCTGGCTTCCGCATTGCGCAAGCAAGCTGCGCGCTCGACGAGAACGGACGGATCATCGACGACCTTGTCGACGTCCGACACGCCAACGAGTTCATCAAGGCCCAGGCTGAGGATGTGGAGTTCATGGACATCTCGGCGGAGCAAATACTGTCCGTCGCCGCCGCGCTGATCCCGTTCCTGGAGCATGATGCGGCCACCCGTGGGTTGGTCGGAGCGAACCAGCAACGGCAGGCGGTTCCTTCCGTGCGGACAGAAACTCCCTTGGTTGGGACAGGTGTGGAGCGCCGGGTGGCCCGAGATTCCGGGGTCTGTCAAATCGCTCGGCGTGACGGCGTAGTGGACCAGGTTGACGCCGCCAGGATCGTGGTGAAGGCCATGATCGCCGAAACG
Source organism: Pseudomonadales bacterium (assembly GCA_021295935.1). Classification (GTDB taxonomy): domain Bacteria; phylum Pseudomonadota; class Gammaproteobacteria; order Pseudomonadales; family Azotimanducaceae; genus Bin55. Next base: position 2,696 of record JAGWBL010000014.1, on the reverse strand, counting down.
GGGGAAGGCGAAGCCGGCGTCGATATCTACAACCTGACGAAATTTCAGCGATCCAATCAGGACACCTGTGTCGACCAGCGGCCGCTGGTGAAGCAAGGCGACTTCGTGCGCAAGGGCGATGTCCTTGCCGACGGCCCCTCCATCGACTTGGGGGAGCTGGCTTTGGGACAGAACATTCGGGTAGCGTTCATGGCCTGGAATGGCTACAACTACGAGGACTCGATCCTGATCTCAGAGCGGTTGGTCTCTGAAGACCGATTCACCAGCGTTCATATCCGGGAGATGACCTGCACGGCGCGGGACACCAAGCTCGGACCCGAAGAAATCACTGCGGACATCCCCAACGTGAGCGAGTCGGCGTTGCGCAAGCTCGATGGCTCCGGCATCGTCTTCGTTGGCGCCGAAGTGGAGCCGGGTGACATATTGGTGGGCAAGGTCACGCCGAAGGGCGAGTCGCAGCTCACGCCGGAAGAGAAACTTCTGCGTGCCATCTTCGGAGAAAAGGCCTCGGACGTCAAGGACACCTCCCTTCGTGTGCCCAGCGGGGTGTACGGAACGGTCGTGGACGTTCGAGTGCTTACGCGGAGCGATGTGCCCAAGGACGACCGGGCCCGCGCCATCGAACGACAGGAAGTCGAGAAGGTGAGGACCGATCACGACGACGAATTCCGGATCGTTCAGACGGCGGTGTTCGATCAATTGCGAGAAGCGCTGCTGGGCGAGGTCGCCGTGTCAGTGCCGGGACTGCCGGAAAAGAACTTTTCCGTCACCTCGGAGGTGCTGGAGCGCGTTCCCGCCCAAGACTGGCTGCAGGCGAGGATGAGGGACTCCGAGCTGAACGATCGAATTGACGCGGCGAATCGTCAGCTCGCTGCTCGACGCACGAAACTGGACCGCCTGCTGTCCGAGAAGGAGGAGAAGATCACGGGCGGCGACGACCTTCAGCACGGCGTGCTCAAGGACGTCAAGGTGTTCCTGGCGACCAGGCGTCGCATCCAGCCCGGTGACAAGATGGCGGGCCGCCACGGCAACAAGGGCGTCGTATCGGTCATCATGCCGGTGGAGGACATGCCGTTCGACGAGAAGGGCGAGCCGGTAGACGTCGTGTTGAGTCCGCTCGGCGTGCCGTCCCGGATGAACGTCGGTCAGATCCTGGAAACCCACCTCGGCTGGGCGGCCAAGGAACTCGGCGCGCAGATCGGGAGGTTGGTGGACGGCAGGCGATCGACGAGACAGCTCCGGACGTTGCTGAACCGGATCTACAACCGAAGTGCTGGGCAAGGCATCGACCTCGATCAATTCGACGATGAGGAGCTGAGAGAGCTCGCTCGCAACCTTGGCAAGGGCGTGCCGATCGCGACGCCAGTGTTCGATGGAGCGCGTGAAAGCGACACCAAGGCGTTGCTGGACTTGGCGAAGCTGCCCAAGAGCGGTCAGACGTGGCTGTTTGACGGACGGACCGGCGACCGTTTCGACAGGCCGGTGACGGTCGGGTTCATGTACCTGATGAAGTTGAACCACCTGGTGGACGACAAGATGCATGCGCGATCCACGGGCTCCTACAGTCTCGTCACGCAGCAACCGCTTCGCGGTCGATCCCAGTTTGGCGGACAGCGACTGGGAGAGATGGAGGTTTGGGCGCTGGAGGCGTACGGGGCGGCATACACCCTTCAGGAGATGCTTACGGTCAAGTCCGACGATGTGAATGGGCGCTCGACGATGTACAAGAACATCGTGAACCGGGATTACCGAATGGAGCCCGGAATGCCAGAATCTTTCAATGTTCTCCGCAAGGAGATCCAGTCGCTGGCCATTGAAGTGGCGCTGGAATCGGAATAGGGAGGCTGGCACATGAGAGACTGGCTCAATCTGCTATCCAGCAAGGAGACTCACGAGTTTGACGCTCTCAGGATCGGCCTGGCTTCGCCTGAGCTGATTCGGTCCTGGTCGTTCGGTGAGGTCAAGAAGCCGGAGACGATCAACTACCGGACGCTGAGGCCAGAGCGGGACGGCTTGTTCTGCGCCAAGATATTCGGACCAACCCGTGACTACGAGTGCATTTGCGGCAAGTACAAGCGCCTGAAGCACCGCGGCGTGATCTGCGAGAAGTGTGCGGTGGAAGTCACGACCGCCAAGGGAGCTCGCTTCGCCGATCGCGCACATCTGGTTCCTGAAGTCGCTTCCCTCCAGGATTGGCCTGTTGCTGGACATGACGCTTCGGGAGATCGAGCGGGTCCTTTACTTCGATTCCTATGTGGTCACCGAAGCCGGAATGACGGATCTCGAACCCGGTCAGTTGCTGACCGAGGACGAATACGGCGAACAGATCACCCGGCACGGCGACGAGTTCACCGCTCTCATGGGTGCCGAGGGCATCCTGTACCTGCTTGAGCAGGTAAACCTGGAGCAGGAAAGCGCACGTATCCGTGCCGAGATACCCGAGATCCGCTCGGAGACACGGTCCAAGAAACTGACCAAGCGCCTGAAGCTGATGGAGGCGTTCATCAAGTCAGGCAACAAGCCGCGCTGTATGATTCTCTCCGTGCTGCCCGTGTTGCCGCCGGAACTTCGTCCGCTGGTACCGCTCGAGGGTGGCCGGTTTGCAACATCCGACCTGAACGATCTGTACCGACGGGTGATCAACCGCAACAACCGTCTCAAGAAGCTGCTGGAGCAACGTGCACCGGACATCATCG
>JAGWBL010000013.1 GCA_021295935.1 Pseudomonadales bacterium | reverse complement strand
CGCAGTTCGAACATCAGGGAGAAGTCGGGATCGACGGGCTTTGTCTCCTCAACGGGTTCGAGTCCGCAAATGCCGGTCTCGAGACTGCGAAGCGCCTTCTGGAAGGACTCCGCAAAGGTCCTTCCGATAGCCATAGCCTCTCCCACGGACTTCATTTGAGTGGTGAGTCGGTTTTCCGCCTGCGCGAATTTCTCGAAAGTGAACCGAGGGATCTTGGTGACCACGTAATCGATGGCGGGTTCGAACGACGCGGGAGTCGCACCGGTGATGTCGTTCATCAGTTCGTCCAGCGTGTAGCCGATGGCGAGCTTGGATGCCACCTTTGCGATGGGGAAGCCCGTAGCCTTGGACGCCAATGCGGAAGAGCGGCTGACTCGCGGGTTCATTTCCACAACGATCAGTCGGCCTGACTTCGGATCCACGGCGAACTGGACGTTGGAACCGCCGGTCTCCACGCCAATCTCGCGCAGCACCGCGATCGCGGCGTTCCGCATCCTCTGGAACTCCTTGTCCGTCAGCGTCTGTGCGGGCGCCACGGTGATCGAGTCGCCGGTATGCACTCCCATGGGATCGACGTTCTCGATGGAGCAGACGATGATGCAGTTGTCCTCTCGGTCACGAACCACCTCGAGTTCGTACTCCTTCCATCCAAGCAGGGACTCGTCTATGAGCAGTTCCGTCGTGGGCGAGAGGTCGAGGCCCTTCTCGCAGATTTCGGCGAACTCCTCACGGTTGTAGGCCACCCCTCCACCCGTTCCTCCGAGAGTGAAAGACGGACGGATGATGCAGGGAAAGCCGATGGCCTCCTGCTCCTCGATGGCCTGCTCCATGCTGTGCGCGATGACGGACTTGGCGGTTTCCAGTCCGATGGCCTTCATGCTCCTATCGAACAGCTCGCGATCTTCGGCCTTGTCGATGGCCTCCTTGCTGGCTCCGATCAGCTCCGTGCCGTATGCCCGCAAAACGCCTTCCCGATCCAGGTCGAGCGCGCAGTTGAGAGCCGTCTGTCCCCCCATGGTGGGAAGGACCGCGTCCGGCCTCTCCCTGTCGATGATGCGTTCCACAACCTGCCAGGTCACTGGCTCGATGTAGGTGGAATCCGCCATCGCCGGATCGGTCATGATCGTGGCCGGGTTCGAGTTCACCAGGACCACCCGCAGGCCCTCGTCCTTCAGCGCCTTGCACGCCTGGGTTCCCGAATAGTCGAACTCGCAGGCCTGTCCGATGACGATCGGACCAGCCCCAAGAATCAAGACGCTTTCGAGGTCAGCTCGCCTTGGCACGCAATCGGGAGTCCGAACATGCGACCATCATCTCCACGAACCGATCGAAGAGATAGCCGGCTTCCTGCGGACCCGGACTGGCTTCCGGGTGCCCTTGAAACCCAAACGCTGGCTTGTCCACACAAGCGATTCCTTGCAGGGAGCCGTCGAAAAGGGAGCGATGCGTGGGGCGAACCGTCGGCGGCAACGAACGTTCGTCCACCGCAAAGCCGTGATTCTGGCTCGTGATGAGCACCTGACCGGTCTCCAAGTCCCGCACAGGGTGGTTTGCGCCATGATGACCGTGCCCCATCTTGACGGTCTTCGCTCCCGCTGCCAGCCCCAGCAGCTGACACCCAAGGCATATCCCGAACAGGGGGATACCTAGACGCAAGAACTCCCTGACTGCTGCAATCGCGTAGTCGCAGGGTTCCGGATCCCCCGGACCGTTCGAAAGAAACACGCCGTCCGGATCGTGCCCAAGAGCTTCCTGTGCCGAGGTCCTTGCCGGCAACGACACGACGGAGCATCCGCGATCTGTCAGGTGCCTGAGAATGTTCTGCTTGACGCCGTAGTCGTAAGCAACCACGCGGATGGAAGCGCGGCGATGATCCGAAAAGCCGGTCTGGTGGTTCCACGTTCCGCCGTACCACTCATGCGGCGAGGGTCGGCTCACCTCCTTCACCAAGTCCATGCCCGACAAGCCTTGGAACTCGCGCGCGCGACACAGCGCCTCCTTTGCAGCAGCATGCTCGCCAGCGACAATCGATCCGTTGAGCGAACCCTTGGTTCGCAGCACGTTGGTCAGCCGTCGCGTGTCTACGCGACTGATCCCCACGAGACTGTTCCGCTGCATGTAGTCGCTCATGCAACCGCGCGCCCGCCAGCTGCTCGGAACCTTCGTCAATTCGCGAACCACCAGCCCCTCCACCCAGACACCACGCGTCTCTTCGTCTTCTTCGTTGACTCCCGTGTTTCCAATGTGGGGGTAGGTCAGGGTCACGATCTGCTTCGCGTACGAAGGATCGGTGAGGATCTCCTGGTAGCCGGTCATGGAGGTGTTGAACACCACCTCGCCGGCGCAAGCGCCTGCCACTCCAATGGACGATCCCCAGAACACCGAGCCGTCCTCGAGCGCCAACACTGCCGGCGCCGGCGTGTTGCGGTCGAATACTGCCATGAACTAGGCCTCGGCTCCCTGTGGCGACATGCGGAACCGCCCCGTCCAGCAGGTTCGTGCGCTACAAGTCAAGGACATCCTCCATGGTGAACATCCCGCTTCGTCCTGCGCGGCTCTGTTCCGCCACGAACTTCACTGCCTGCAGCGCTCCCGCGGCGAACGCCCTGCGATCCTGGGCGCGATGCGTGAGCTCGATCCGTTCGCCATCCAGCGCCAGCGTGACGGTGTGCTCGCCCACCACGTCGCCTGCCCTGGCGGCATGGAACCCGATCTCCCCGGCGTTGCGAGGTCCGATCGCCCCGCTCCGGCCATGAACGAAACCCGCCTCAGGTCCTTCAGAGCGTGCGCGGAGGACCCGGTCGCCCAACGCCAGCGCCGTTCCGGACGGCGAATCAACCTTGTTGCGATGATGAAGTTCGAAGATCTCCACATCCGCCCGAAGGAGCGAGCGTGCGGCGCTCTCCACGAGCCTCTGAAGCACGCAGATGCCCAAGGACATGTTGGCGGCCGCCACCACAGGCACGTGCCGGGCCAGGTCTTCTAGCGCCTCTCGCTGCTTCTCGGTGAGACCCGTGGTTCCGGTGACCAGTCCGGTGCCGTGTTCCCGACATGCGGATGCGCACCCTGATGTGCACTCGGGAACGCTGAAATCGACGATCACATCGACATCCTTCGCGGCCGCATTCACGGAATCGATCGCGGCCACACCCATGCCGGAACCGTTGGCAAGCTCACCGACATCCGATCCCGCGAGCGGCGATGACGGAGAGACGACTCCGTGACGCAAATGGAGGCTGGCGTCCTGGTGGATCAACCGGGCGAGGATGGCGCCCATCCTTCCCCCGACCCCCGTGACACCAACGGTCACCATTCAAACATTGCCCTCAGGCTTGCGTCAAGCGATCGAAGAACGATCGGATGTGGTCCATCCAGCGGGACCCTTTTGGCAGATGGGTGACGCTCGCGACGTCTGTCTCCGACTGGAACTCTTCCAGAAGCGACTTCTGCTTGGGAGTCAATTTTACGGGGGTTTCCACGACCACTCGGCACATGAGGTCGCCTCGGCGACCCGACTTCAGGGAAGGCACGCCTCGGCCCCTGATTCTGAGCAGCGAGTCGGTCTGAGTTTCCGGGGGCACGTTCAGGGAGATCATGCCGTCCAAGGTGTCGACCTCGATCTGGCCACCCAGCGCCGCTTGCGCGAACGAAACCGGAAGGTCGCAGAAGAGGTCGTTCGACCTGCGCTGGAAGAACTCGTGCTCGCGCAAGTGAATCGCGACATACAGATCCCCCGCCGGTCCGCCGCGAGTTCCTCCTTCACCTCGACCACGCAATCTCAGTCGCGAGCCGTCGTCGACGCCAGGAGGGATCTTGACCTCGACCTTGGTTGGTTGTTGGGTGCGTCCCGTGCCACGGCATCCGCCGCAGGGGTTGAGGATGACCTTGCCCCCGCCCCGACACCTCGGGCACGTCTGCTGCATGAGGAAGAAATTCTGACGCACCTCCATGCGTCCCGAACCGCCGCAGTTGGGACAGGTCTCGGGCGCCGTGCCCTTTGCGGCGCCTGTTCCCCGACACTCTCCGCAATCGCGATCGATGGGCAGGTCGACCGTGACCGTCGTTCCGGTGACCGCGCTCTCGAGGTCCAGTTCCAATTGGTACTGAAGGTCGGACCCGCGCCGGGCGGACGTCCGGTGTCCTGCCGATCGGCGAGAGCCGAGGAAGTCCCCGAACACGCTCTCGAAAACGGAGTTCAGATCCTGGAAGCCACCGAGTCCGCCCATGTCGACGCCGTCGTGGCCGAACTGATCGTAGCTCTGGCGCTTTTCTGGATCAGAGAGGACCTGGTAGGCCTCGGTGACCTCCTTGAACTTCTCTTCCGAGCCGCTCTCGGGGTTCCGGTCCGGATGCAGGGCCATCGCGAGCCGGCGGTAGGCCTTCTTCACTTCGGCGGCCGAAGCGTCCTGCTTCAGGCCGAGAACGTCGTAGTAGTCACGCTTGGCCACTGTCTCGTGGGCCGGGGCAAACATCGACCAGGAGAACCCGCGCTGCTGTCACAATCCGTGGTGGACAGGCGTTACTGCCGGTCGTCGCCTCTCACTTCTTCGAATTCCGCGTCGATCGGCTCCTCCGAATCGGTGCCGGCCCCCTGTGTGGCGGCCCCGCCAGCCTCGCCTTGCGGCTCCTTCGCGTACAGCTTCTCGGCGGCCTTGGACGTGGCCCTGCCGAGTTCCTCGGACTTGGTCTCGATGGCTGCCTTGTCGTCTCCCTGGAGAACAGCCTCCAGCGCGGCGATCGCGGTTTCGATTTCCGACTTGTCCGTCGCGTCCAGCTTGTCGCCGGCATCGCTGATCATCTTGCGCGCTGAGTGAACCAGCGCATCGCCCTGATTCCGAACTGAGACCAGAGATTCGAACTTCTCATCCTCTGCAGCGTGCTGTTCGGCATCGCGGACCATGCGTTCGATCTCGTCTTCCGAGAGGCCGCTGGAAGCCTTGATCTCGATGGACCTCGCCTTGCCGGTCGCCTTGTCCCTGGCGGACACGTTGAGAATCCCGTTGGCGTCGATGTCGAAACTCACCTCGATCTGAGGGATGCCCCGCGGCGCGGGAGGAATGTCGGTCAAATCGAACCGACCCAGCGACTTGTTGTCCGCGGCACGCTTTCGTTCACCCTGGAGCACGTGGATGGTCACCGCGGTCTGGTTGTCCGCGGCCGTGGAGAACACCTGCTGCTTCTTCGCCGGAATAGTGGTGTTCTTCTCGATGAGAGAGCTCATGACCTCGCCTAGCGTCTCGATGCCCAGAGAAAGCGGAGTGACATCCAGCAGCAGGACATCCTTGACGTCTCCCGAAAGAACGCCCGCCTGAATGGCAGCCCCCATGGCCACGGCTTCATCGGGACTGACGTCACGACGCGGTTCCTTGCCGAAGAACTCCTTGACGCGAGAGACGACCAACGGCATGCGGGTCTGACCACCGACAAGAATGACTTCGTCTATCTCCCGCGTGGCGACCGAGGCGTCCTCGATGGCTGTTCGGCAGGGCTGCATGGTGTTCTCGACCAAGTCTTCCACCAATGACTCGAGTTTCGCCCGCGTCACCTTCACGAGCAAGTGCTTCGGCCCGGTCGAGTCCGCTGTGATGTAGGGAACGTTGACGTCGCTCTCCTGTCGCGAGGAAAGCTCGATCTTGACCTGTTCCGCAGCTTCCTTGAGCCGACCAAGCGCGATGGAGTCGTTGCGCAGGTCCATGCCGTGCTGGGACTTGAACTCGTCCGCCAAGTAATCGACGACGCGAAGGTCGAAGTCCTCGCCGCCCAGAAACGTGTCGCCGTTGGTGGACAGCACTTCCACAACCTGTTCGCCTTCGACGTCCGCCACGGAAATGATGGAGATGTCGAACGTTCCGCCACCCAGGTCGTAGACCGCGATCTTCTGTTCGCCCTTGCTCTTGCCCATGCCATAGGCGAGGGCGGCTGCAGTGGGCTCATTGATGATCCGCTTGACCTCCAACCCCGCGATGCGACCTGCATCCTTGGTGGCCTGGCGCTGGGAATCGTTGAAGTAGGCGGGAACCGTGATCACCGCTTGGGTGACCGTCTCGCCCAGGAAATCCTCCGCGGTCTTCCTCATCTTCTTCAGGATCTCGGCGGACACCTGCGGAGGAGCGATCGACTTGCCACGGATCGAGACCCATGCGTCGCCGTTGTTGGCCTTGACGATCTTGTAGGGCACGATCTCCATGTCGCGCTTCACTTCCTTGGAGTCCGCCTTGCGACCAATGAGGCGCTTCACCGCGTGGATGGTGTTGTCCGGATTGGTGACCGCTTGCCTGCGAGCGGTCTGGCCAATGAGGATCTCGCCCTTGTCCGTGTACCCAACCACCGACGGGGTGGTGCGATCTCCCTCCGAGTTCTCTATGACCCTGGGTTGGGAGCCTTCGAGCACAGCGACACAGGAGTTCGTCGTGCCGAGGTCGATTCCGATCATCTTCGCCATGTCTTGTGAGTTCCTTGTAACGATTCTGCTGGTTTGCTGTCAGAAACCGAGTCTGCTGGACCCCATGTGGGGGCGGAGACCGATCCCGCAAGCGTTCATGCTGCAGCTAGGCGTCAGGATCGTCCTTGGCCGCACCGGAATCACCCGCCGCTGCAACGACAACCTCGGCTTCGCGCAGGAGGCGACCCTGCAAGGTGTATCCCTTGCGAAGAACTTCCACGATCACGCCGGGCTCCTTACCGGTGTTGGGAATCATGGTCATGGCGTTGTGGAGCGCAGGATCGAAGAGTTCGTTCTTCGGATCGACCGGTTCGATCCCCGAACTGTTCAGCGCTGCGAGCAACGACTTCCGAGTAAGCTCCACGCCTTCGACGATCGAGCGAGTCGCCTGGTCGAGTTTCTGTGCGGATTCCATGAACTCGAGCGCCCGATCGAGATTGTCGACCACCGCCAGCAGCGATCTGGCCAGCGATTCGACGCCGAATCTGCGTGCGCTCTCGACTTCGCGACGGGCGCGTTTGCGGGTGTTCTCCAAGTCTGCAAGGGCATGCAGCACGCGTTCTTCCGCGATCCCTGCCCGTTCTTCGGCAGCAGCCAATTGCGCCCGAACTTCGGACAGTTCGTCCACATGGTCGGACTCGCCATCTCCAGCCCCTTCACTCCCGGCGGCGTCGGGTTCCATTTCGGTCCCCGAGGGGTGTTGTTCGCTGCTATTGTCCGGCTGCGCCTCCACCTTGCGAGCTGCCCGCTCCGGAGAAGTTTCGTCGCCCCATTCGGCGGATGTCGATTCGCCGTGGACATCCGGATCGCCCGGCTGAGGGGTGGTCTCCGCACCATCCAGTTCAGGTCGTCCGATCATGTTGCTCAATGGTCAGTCCTTCGCCACACTGCCTTCCCCCTACCGGAAAGCATGTGGGGGTGGCGATGCTGCATGCAACTTCCTGATCCGCGCCGCGATCGGCTCATGGAACGGCAGCTGGATGTCATGAGTCTTGCCCACGACCCGGCTTGCGCCTGGACCACCCATGGGCCAGACTTCCTGGCGGAAATGGGACGTGGCGGCCGCGCCAAGAGGTCCTTCGCTTTCTCCGACCATACGTCCAGTCAGTGATGTGCGCCCTCGATTGCGCTTCCCAAGAGTCGGGACGTCACATCAACCAACGGGATCAGTTCCTGGTAAGCCATGTAAGTCGGCCCGACGACGCCAAGCATCCCGGCCACTCGTCCGTCCACCTCGTAAGTGGAACTGACAAGACTGTAGTCCTCGAACGGTTCGTAGCCTGATTCCGTGCCGATGAACAACTGCACACCCTCGGTGCCCATGCATCGATCCAGCAGGTGGACGATCGCGCTCTTTCTCGTGAACGCGTCCAGCAACTCCTGCACTTCCTTCGACGAGGACAGGAATGTCATCAGGTTTCGTTCGCCCTCGACAACGTAGTCGACTTCCTCCTCATCGGTTTCGAACGCCTTGCCCGCGACGTCCAGCGCCATCTGCATCAACCGGTCCACTCGGTCCTTGTCGACTTCCATGCTGTGCAGGAGGTCCCGTCGAATGGACACGAGCGACCGGCCAGCGTACTCGCGAGTGATGAAGTTGGAGGCCTCCCGCAGTTCGGATTCGGCATACTCCCTCTTGGGCTCGATGACGCGGTTCTGAACCTCCCGCTCATTGACTACAAGGATCGCCAACACCTTTGATCCCGACAGCTTCAGGAACTCCACCTGGCGCAGTTCCGTCAACTCCGGTTTCGGCGTGGTCACCACTCCGGCCAGCCGCGACACTCGAGCCAGCAACTGCGATGCCCGGGATACCAGCTCCGACGGCGACTGAGCCTCGCGCAGTTCGCCTCGAAGGTTTCGCGCCAGCGCGTTGTTCATCGGTTTGACGTACAGCAGCGAATCGATGAAGAACCGCAGCCCCTGCTGGGTAGGCACCTTGCCAGCGGATGTGTGAGGAGAGCGGACCAGACCGATGGCCTCGAGGTCCGACATGACACTGCGGACGGTAGCCGAACTGACGGAAACCGAAGGCAACTCCGAAATCGCTTTCGAACCCACCGGCTCGACCGACTTGAGATACTGCTCGACCAACAACCGAAACAGGTCCCTCGCTCGGTCGTTGATTTCGACGGCAACGGGGCGCTCTCGGTGTGGGCGCATGGCGGAATTGCTCGACATGAAGCCGGGGCAGACACTGTTACTCTAGCACACGATCAACCCTGTCCACCCCATGTTCACCGCCCTCAGCATCCAGAACTTCACGCTCGTCAAGAGCGTCGAGATGGCGTTCGCGCCCGGACTCACGGCGATCACCGGAGAGTCGGGCGCTGGCAAGTCCCTTCTCGTCGCAGCGGTTTCCATGGTGCTCGGAGCGCGGGGAGAGCGGCGCATGGTGCGGCCGGGGGAGTCGTCCTTGCAGATTTCAGCAGAGTTCGTCCTGGACCCACAAGGCGATTCGGCCGCGTATCTGCGAGACCACGAGCTGCTTGACCAAGATGATGTCTCGCGACTCTGGGTTCGCCGGATCGTGCGAGCGGATGGAGGATCGAGAGCGTGGGTGAACGGAACTTCCGTGTCCGTGTCCGCATTGAGGGAAATTTGCGCCTCCATGGTCGAGGTTCATGGACAATTCGAGCAACAACTGTTGCTCGATCACCGCACTCAGCTCCGGTGGCTTGACGACTTCGCCGAAACAAGTCAGCTGCGGGCCGAAGCAGGCTCCCTGTACCGAGCATGGCGAACATCGGAACAGGAACTGGAGCGGATCCGCCAAGAATCGCACCTTTCCAAGGAGAGACTCGAATCTCTCTTGTACCAGTCAGAACTGCTTCAGGAACTTGCGCTGGGCACCGATGAATTCGACACGCTCCAGGCACGTTACAAGCGTCTTGCCCGGGCCGGCGAACTGCGGGAGCGATTGGCGGGCGTTCGGAGAATCGTCGAAGGTGACGCCGCGGACGCGATCGCTCATGCCTGCCAGGAGCTCCAGTCCATTGATGATGCCGACCCCGCGCTGGCTCAGGCCATCGAGCTGCTTCGCACCGCGAACATAAGCCTGGACGAGGCGCGATCGGATCTGCGCACTTACAGCGATGGCATCGACCTGGACGAAGCGGCTCTTGCAGCTGTCGAACACCGGTTGGACCAAGTGTTCGAGACTTCACGCAGATTGAAGGTGCAGCCTCGCGAGTTGTGCTCCCTGGCTGGAAGAATTCGGGTTGATCTGGCAGAACATGCCTTGGAGTCGGAACGTGAACAGGCCGCTGCGCAACGCACGTCCCGCGCGGAATTGGACTTTCGGCAGCGCGCGCGGGAACTGTCGTCGCGCCGACGGGAAGCGGCAAGGGAGTTCCGGAAAGAGGTGAGCCGGGTGCTCAAGCGAATCGGGCTGCCCGACGCACACATTGAATTGAAGTTTGGAGAAGCGCAGGGCGAAACCGGTCTGGACCGCGTGGACTACCTGGTGACTGCCAATCGTGGATGCGCTCCCGCGCCCATTTCGCAGGTCGCGTCCGGGGGCGAGCTGGCGCGCATAAGCCTGGCGATTCAGATGGTCGCCGCCAAGCGGTCACGGCTTCCCTGCATGATTCTGGACGAAGCCGACCTTGGAGTCAGCGGAACGACGGCGGACGTGCTGGGACGCACGTTGCATGAACTGGCGCGCAACACGCAAGTGATCTGCGTCACGCACGCAGCACAGGTTGCCGCGATCGCGGATCATCACCTACGCGTTCACAAGGACGCAGGGACGGACATCAAGCTGTTCGAACTCTCGGAAGACGATCGAGTCGAGGAAGTCGCCCGCATGGTCGGGGGCCGATCCGTGGGCGAAGACGCCAGAGAGTACGCGCGCACGCTGCTGTACGACGGTTCCGGCGGAAACAGCATCTAGCTGGACGAAACACGCTAAACTCCAACGCATGACTCGATCCTTTCGCATCCGGCGACTCATCGCGAACGCCTCGCTCTTGGGGCTCGTCGCATTCTCCCTCACGGGTTGCGCGGGACTGCTCCATAAGAGCGTGCTTCAGCAGGGAAACATCGTCAACGACCAGATGGTCGCGAATCTCAAGCCTGGAATGACACCTGAGCAGGTTCTGTACGTGATGGGCGAACCAGTGCTACGAAACCCGTTCAATCCGAATCGATGGGACTATGTATACACCTTCGAGGCGGCAGGCAAGATCACCCAGCGACGGATCATTTCCCTGTTCTTCGAGGATGGCGTCCTCAAGTACACCCTCGGACACTTCGCGCCGCTCGCCGATGATGTCCAGGCTCAGGATGCCCCGGAGTCCGAAGAATCCTGACCGCCTGTGCGGGAGAGTCGCTTGCGCCTCCACTCGAGCGGACTCTGTTCCAGCGGCCGCAGCAGTTCCACGCGGTCGTCGTCCCTTAGTCGACGGTCCAGGTCGACGACCTCGCCCCACACGCTGACGGGACCGCGTTCGCTTGGAAACGCGCTTCCGACAGGTGATTGCCGAGCCAGTTCCAGTGCGTCGCCAACCGTGGCGCCTTCAACCAGTTCGACCGCGATGGATGCAACCTTGCGCGGCAGGGCGTACACCACCTCCACTCTCATGTCACAAACAACTTCCGCGCGCGACGCTCGAAACAGGAAAGCACCGCCCTGCACGCGGGTTCCAGAATTGGGAGCACGAGAAAGTCCAGATAGCGTCGCTTGAACTCGAACTTGGCTCTGAACGAAACCAGGCAGCCCGAGGGTCCTTCCGCGAACTTCCAGACGCCGCGGAACTTTCGGAACGGCCCGCTCACCAATTCCAGCAGGATCGTCCCGTCGTCCAGCTCCGTCGCTCGCGTTGTCACGCTCGCGTGGTAGCGCCGGGCGGCGAGGTTCACGGTTGCGACCGTCACATGCGAGGCGTTCCGTTCTTCGACTACGGCGGATTCACACCAAGGCAGAAACTCGGGATAGCTTCCGACGTCCAGGACCACAGCCCGCGCTTGGGCTGTTTCTATCGGAAGCAGAACGCTCCGGCTGATCGATCGCTCCACCTCCTACGAACGGCTGGACGCCTGATCCGACACGCGCTGGTTCCGCTCTAACCGATCCAGTCGCGAATCGGCGGCAGCAACCAGAACATGAGTATCCCGACGGGCGCCACGACGCCGCACAGCCACCGCCAGGCCGTCCGCACCAAACCCTCTCCCAATTCAAGTTGCTTCCACACCACGGTGTTCGGCAGCACCCAAGCCGCGAACAGGGCCGTGAGCAATCCACCCAACGGCAGCATCACTTCCTGCGAGAGCCAGTCGAAGAGATCGAAATAGGTCTTGCCTTCAAACATGGTCACTCCAGACAACACGTTGAACGACAGGGCCGAGAGAAGCGCCAGCAGCCAGCAGATGACCAGGACCACGCTCACGACCATCATGCGCGTGGTGTCGAACTTCTCGACCAGATACGCCACCGTCGGTTCAAGCAAGGAGATGGCGGAAGTCAGCGCCGCGATGCTCACGAGCAGGAAGAACAACCCGCCGAAGAGTGTTCCCGCAGGCAGGCTTCCGAACGCTATCGGAAGGCTATGGAACATCAGCGCAGGCCCGGACGCGACGTCGAGACCCTCGCCGAACACGATGGAAAAGATGGCAAGTCCGGCGAGCAATGCGACGACGGTGTCGACGAGGATGATGATCCAGGACGCTTCGACGATGGAAACCTTGCCTGGAAGGTAGGCGCCGTAGGCCATCATCGCTCCCATGCCGAGAGACAGCGTGAAGAACGCGTGCGCCATGGCAACCACCAGTGCATCGAACGTCAGCGTGCTGAAGTCGGGATTGAACAGGTAGACGAACGCCTGCTCGAAACCTCCGGTCGTCACGCCGTAGAGCGCCAGCATGACGAGAAGCGCAACCAGGACCGGCATCCCG
>JAGWBL010000213.1:457-3240 GCA_021295935.1 Pseudomonadales bacterium | reverse complement strand
CGGCCTTGGGGTCAAGAATGTCCAGCGCCGGCACACCGAGATTCCCGCCACGTCTGAACCCGCTCGATTCAAGCATCAGTCCTGCCATTGCTGTCACCGTGCTCTTGCCGTTGGTTCCAGTTATCCCGACCACAGGAGCGCTCGCTTTCGAGACAAAGAGATCGATGTCGGAGAGAATCGGCAACCCGCGCTGACGTGCCTCTTCGAGAATCGCCGCGCCCGCTGCAATGCCCGGACTGGCGACTACCGCGTCCACCTGATCCAGTGCCGGTTCGATCTGGTTTCCAGACCATGACGAGGCGTTGGGGAAATGCCGCTCGACTGCGCGCATCCCCTTCTGCACCGCAGGATGGTCCGAGGATCGCGTGTCATAAATGGAGAGCGGCACGGACGCGTTGAGATGTCGCAAGCACGCCATCCCCGTGGGCGTTTGACAGTTCATCGGATGTTCAACGTGGGCATTGCCAAGAGCACGAGCAGCAACCTGACAATCCACAACCGGACGATGACCTTGGGCTCGCTCCAACCCTTCAGTTCGAAGTGGTGGTGGATCGGAGCCATCCGGAAGATTCGCTTGCCTGTTAGCTTGAAGCTCGCGACCTGGAGCATCACCGAGGCGGTTTCCAGAACGAACACTCCGGCCATGATCAGGAAGACGATCTCGTGGCGAACGATGACCGCGATCGACCCCATGGCAGCACCCAGCGAAAGAGCGCCGACATCGCCCATGATCACCTGTGCCGGATAAGCGTTGTACCAGAGGAATCCCAGTCCGCCTCCGATCAGGGCTCCGCAGACGATGGCTATCTCGCTGGTGCCCGGGACGTAGGGGATGTAGAGGTAGCTGGCGAACTCCACATTTCCGACGAGATAGGCGAGAATGCCCAGCCCGGCCGTCACCATCACGACCGGCATCAGGGCCAATCCGTCGAGTCCGTCCGTGAGATTGACCGCGTTGCTGCTGCCCACGATCATCAAGTAGGTCAGGATGACGAAAGCCAACCCCAGAGGAATGGCGACGTTCTTGAAGAACGGCACAATGAGCTCCGTCTCCGCCGGCAGCTGCGCGATGGAGAAGAGCCAGATCGCTGCAGCCAAGCCCATAACCGTCTGCAGCGCGTACTTGACCTTGACGGTCAGTCCTCCCTTGCCCTCCGCACGCAGCTTGCTCACGTCGTCCAGCAATCCAATCGCGCCGAACGTCGTCAGGACGCCGAGGACGACCCAGACCTTCATGTTGCTCAGATCACTCCAAAGCAGCACCGATCCGAGAATGGATATGAGGATCAGCGCCCCTCCCATGGTGGGAGTTCCGGCTTTGGATTGGTGACTTGCCGGACCATCGTCTCGGATCGAGTCGCCGACCTGGTAGCGTCGAAGCCAGCGGATCATGAGCGGACCGATGATCACGCAAATGCACAGGGCGGTGCCAGTTGCGACAACCGCGCGAAAGGCGATGTACTCCGCGACTTGGAACGCGGGATCGAAGTCCGCCAGCCATCTGAAAAGGTAGAGCAGCATCAGCGCTCTCCTCCCAGAGCTCGCATGGCTGCTTCGCGATCGCTGAACGGTAGACGAGTGCCCCCGATTGCCTGATGGCTCTCATGCCCCTTGCCTGCGATCAGCACGGCGTCTTCACTGCCGGCTTGCTCGATCGCGTATCGAATGGCTCGATCTCGGCAAGTCTCGATTCGAACGCGGTCTGCAGGTGCGAACCCAGCCAGGATGTCCTCCACGATCTGCTGCGGGTCCTCGGACCGGGGATTGTCTGTGGTCACCACTGCGAAATCGGAGCCTTTCGCTGCGGCGCGTCCCATCAACGCTCTCTTGCCTCGATCCCTGTCACCGCCACATCCGAACACGCACGCCACCTTGCCGGAAGTGTGGGCATGAACGGCGTCCAGCGTGCGCGCCAAGGCATCCGGCGTATGGGCGTAGTCCACGAACACCAGCGGTGCGATGGGTGAACTGGGCACGCGTTCCAGCCTTCCCGGAATCTGCGGCGCCAATTGCAAGCGGGCGACGGCATCAGATGGGTCGGCCCCGAGCGAAACGGCAAGCGCAAGTGCGGCAGCAGCGTTGTATGCGCACATCATGCCGCCGGCGCCCAAGCTGAGATCGAAGCTCCCCCACGGCGTTCCAAGCCGTACGTTGGTGCCCTCTGAATGAGTCTCGACTTGCGTGAATCGAACCTCGGAACGCTTGTCAGCGCCGAACCGAATCACTCTCTGAACGTGCGATAAGCACTCGGAAGCAAGCTCGTTGCCCGCGGGATCGTCTACGTTGATGATGGCGGTGCAGAGCGAATCAGCCTGAAACATGCGAAATTTCGCCCGTTTGTATGCGTCCATGGACCCGTGATAGTCGAGATGGTCGCGCGTCAAGTTGGTGAACACCGCAACGCTCATCTGCAACGACTCCGTCCGCCGTTGATCCAGTGCATGCGAACTCACTTCCATCGCCACTCGCGACACACCGCGTCTCCTGAGGCATTCGAGCCTGCGGTGCAGCTCAACCGGATCTACGGTTGTCAGTGGGGACTCGGTCAGCGTGTCTGGAAGCCCCCATCCGATCGTGCCCATGTACGCGGTCGACGGTGCTGCGACAGATGCAAGGAACGCTACCGAGGTCTTGCCGTTGGTGCCCGTCACCCCACCTATCTTCAGCTCCTTGGCTGGCTCCCCGAAGAACCTCGCCGCGATGCTCCCGCCGCGCTGGCGCATTCCTGATTCCACGATCCACGCCGCCGTGTGTGTCTTCTCGAACCGGGTCCCCGGGCGTTC
>JAGWBL010000213.1:0-436 GCA_021295935.1 Pseudomonadales bacterium | reverse complement strand
GTGGCCGTCGGTGACCGAACCGCGCATGGCCAGGAACGCGCATCCCGGCGTGACTCGTCGCGAATCGCAGACCAGATCCGCAATCGCCAAGTCGGGAACGTCCTGCCTTTGCAGGAGAAACCTAAGCATCGCCATCGGGCAGATCTCTCGCCGACATGGACAGTGGTCGAGCTGCATTGCCCTCGACCAGCCGAAACGTCTTCTCGATGAGCCGAGCGAAGATCGGGGCAGCGACCGTGCCGCCGGAGTAGAACTCTCCACGCGGCTCGTTGACGACCACAGCCATCAACAGCTTCGGAGCGGCTGCCGGGACCATCCCCACGAACAGCGCAATGTGGCGGTCATCCTGGTAGCCGGTGGAGGAGACCTTGCGAGAGGTGCCGGTCTTCCCGGCAATTCTGAGACCAGAGACCTCTCCGAGTCTGGCCGTGCCCTC
>JAGWBL010000212.1 GCA_021295935.1 Pseudomonadales bacterium | reverse complement strand
GCCGGTCGATCATCCATCGCAGGTCGTTGTCCTGCATTCGCTCCATCGCTCAACCTCGACAGATGAAGGCCCTTTCGCATGAGTAGCATTCGCCAACTTCCCTCCAGTCTTCTAGGACTGGTTTCACTCGGAGCCTGGCTTCCGGCAGCGCTGACGCTTGTCGTTCTGTTGCTGCCCGGAGGGTGGCCCGGCGCCTCCACCGTTTACGCCAAGAACGGCATGGTCGTGACCAGATCGCTGCATGCAAGCGAGGCGGGTGTTGCAATGATGCGTCAAGGCGGCAATGCCATCGACGCGATGGTGGCCGCTTCGTTCGCGCTTGCGGTCACGCATCCTGCAGCGGGGAACATCGGCGGTGGCGGCTTCATGGTGATTCGCCTTGCCGACGGCACCGTGGCGACAAACGATCATCGGGAAATGGCACCGTCAGGCGCGACGCGGGACATGTTCCTCGATGAGACGGGAAAGTTCGTGCGGGAGAGATCTCTGCTTTCACACCTTGCGTCCGGTGTGCCTGGCTCTGTCGCAGGTCTCCTCGCCATCCATGAGCGCTACGGCAGGCTGAGTCGGAAGCAGGTGCTGGAACGAGCCATCTTGCTGGCCGAGAAGGGATTTGTCGTGGGCTATCCGCTGTCGCGCTCCTTGAAGCGCATGGAGGAACGGTTTCAGGCACACCCAGCGTCTCGAATCAAGTTCCTGGACGATGAAGGGAACGCTCCGGAGTTTGGAGATGTCTTCAGGCAACCGGATCTCGCAGCCACCCTCGGGCGCATAGCTGAAGAAGGCAAGGACGGGTTTTATCGTGGGAAGACCGCCCAGTTGATCGCCAAGGAAATGGCCGAGAACGGAGGACTGATCACCGTCGAGGATCTGGCGGCGTACAAGTCCGTTTGGCGCGAGCCCGTTCGTGTTTCCTACCGCGGGTACGAGGTCATCGCCATGGGACCTCCGTCCAGCGGAGGAGTGTTGCTCGGGTTCATGTTGCAGGCCCTGCAGCCCCAAGACTTGGCATCGCTTGGTCCTGGATCGGCCCAGGCGCTCCATCTGATGACCGAGATCGAAAGGCGAGCATTTGCCGACCGTTCGAAGCACCTCGGAGATCCCGACTTCTATCCTGTGCCAACTTCCAGACTCCTGAGTCCCGAATACGTGACGATGCGCATGAACGACTTCGATCCGGAACATGCCAGCGTTTCGAGCGAACTGCTTCCGGGTGTCTTCGAGGTTCAGCAAGAGTCTGCCGAGACCACTCATCTGTCCGCCCTTGACCGGGACGGCAACGCAGTCTCATACACGACAACCCTCAATGGGGGCTACGGCAGCGGGATCGTGGTCGCCGGAGCGGGGTTTCTTCTGAACAACGAAATGGACGACTTCTCGGCGAAACCAGGCGAGCCGAACATGTTCGGACTCGTGGGCGGAGAAGCCAACGCCATCGAGCCTAGCAAGAGGATGCTGAGTTCCATGACGCCGACCATCGTGCTGAACAATGGCCAACCGTTCCTGGTCACCGGGTCGCCCGGTGGCCCCACGATCATCACCACGGTCTACCAGATCATCACCAACGTGATGGATCACGACATGGCTCTGTACGACGCAGTGGCGCGAGCGAGATGTCACCACCAGTGGCTGCCGGACAGCCTGGTCTGCGAGCCCGACGCGCTTTCCGCCGACACCATCAGGGAGTTGGAGCGGATGGGACATCCGCCGATTGCGCCTTATCGTCGGGGGAAGATAGGAGATGCTCATTCCATTCTGGTACAGGAAGGCGTGATGCAGGGCGTAGCCGATCCTCGAAACGACGGCGTAGCTGTCGGCCTCTAACGAAGTTGCTGTCTGGAAACCAGATGGGCAACGGGTTCGATTCCTGGAAAGGCGACACCGGGCTGTCGACGGGAGGGTTGGATGCTGGGATTGCAGAATTTCCGATTTGAGACATCAGCTCGGAAGAGACTCCGGAAGCTCCTACTCATCCATAGACTGGCGTGAACAAGCGCGAACAACACCGCCGAGAGACCCGTTGCGCTTCGTGGGGCGAGGCGCTGCACTGGAGAATCTTGACGCCATTCCGGAGTACGCCACCAGCAATCCGGAAGGGGTGGTCGGGAAGAGCCAATCGATCACGGCAGCTCCCGAAGCTCGCAAATCGACGCTCTTGAGGGAACTGTCCGAGCGTTGGGAATTGCGCAACGCTGCACACACGAATCCAATCGAATCTTCCTGTCTGCAGGACCTTCCCCAGGTGCCATCCGATACACCCGCACAACACCTTGATCCAGAACGCGCGAAACGGCTTGGACGGAGATGAACGCACGGGGCGTGCCTGGTGCGTTCAGAGTGGGCGTTGCCGAGAGCGTGC
>JAGWBL010000211.1 GCA_021295935.1 Pseudomonadales bacterium | reverse complement strand
CAAACACTTGAACTCTTCCATCACCGCGCCGATCCCCGCTTCGAGTGGGGCACGAGATTGCCTGACGCTCGACAAGCCACGCTCATGAACGCGCTTCTCGGAGCATCGGGCAAGGTGTGCCTCGTAGGAATTCAGGTCCGTGACCGTGCGAATCAAGTTCTGCACGCAGTGGCAGTCGAGTTCATCGTCCGCTATTCTCGAAAGGTGAATCAGTTCTTGGTCGGAGAAACGGCGTTCCCTGGAATTCAGAATCCCGGTGAATCTCGCCTGAAGCGCCTTCTGGCAACCTGATTCGATTTCCGCCCAGCTAGCGGGCCATCGAACGGTGACGATCCCGGCCTCCTCGGCGTCTTCGCGGTCCTGCAGGTGGGAGTTTCGGTACACCACCACCTTGGGCTTGTCCTGAAGCTCCTCAATCTCCAGGATGAACGAGACGTCCAGGCTGGACACCTCGAGCACAACCAGATCCGCATGCTCGATAGATGCCTTGGTGGAACCGAGCTCGTCAACGCCGCCTACGAGATAGGTGGTGGCGAACCGTTCCTTGTGAGGGCTTGAATTCGACTGCGCCATCAGGCTGAGGCCCGGGCCGACGAGCAGAACAGACTTGCTGGCGAGCTCGACGTAGGAATCGTTGGCATCCAATCCTCCAACCGAACAAGGCAGGCTTGGCGCAAGCCGCCTGCGCAACTCGGATTCGGCAAGGCCAATGATGTCGCCGACCTTGTCGCCCTTGGCAATCAGATCGTTGACGAGGCGCAATTGACGCACTTGCTCGGTCGAGTACAGCCGCGTCTCTCCAAGCTTTCTCGCCGGCACGAACCCGTAGCGTCGCTCCCAGGCGCGAAGTCGGTCGGTCGAAATGCCGGTTTGTTGCGCTACCGCACCAATCTTGAAGTAGTCCGACATCACGCTCGTCCACCTTGTGGGATGGGCAACTATACAAAACCTGTACAGAAGTTGCAACCTGAGCGCGTTCTCATCCGGATTTCCTGGACACAAGGACTTTTTGTTCGCCCTGACATGGCTCTTCGTCGGGACACGAACCCTTCCGATAGCGGCTTCACGCAACAAGTGGAGCAGCAGTGAGGCTCCGCGACGTAGGCGTAGAATGCTCGTCAAAACGTGGGCAGATGAACCGATGTTGACTGGAACCATCCCGCGCTGGCTTGATCGTCGAGTCCTGCTGACGCCAGACAGAGAGGCCTACTGCGACAGCCACAACGGGGTCAGGCTGAACTTCCAGGAACTCAGTGAGGAGAGCCTGAGGCTAGCGGAGGGATTCCGAACTTCGGGTACGGTCCGGAAAGGCGATCGCGTGGCCCTCCTGTTGGAGAACTGTGCGGAGTTCCTGGTTTGCGTCTTGGCTCTGGCGCGCATCGGCGCAGTGGTTGTGCCCTTGAACTGGAGGCTGACTGCAAACGAGCTAGCGGAGATCCTGGTTGATTGCGGGCCGAGCGTGCTCGTGTACGGACAGCAGTTCGTTGCGACGATGCAAGCCTTGAACAGCAACGGGTCGCTGCGAGACGTTTCGCTCTGTGTACGGGTCGGATCCCGTGATGGTGTGCCGCCGTTCGGCTGTTCCTACGGTTCCCTTCTTGGCGCGACGGCGGTTGCGGAGCCTTTCGTCGAGGTCGACCCTGATGACATTCTGTTCATCCTGTACACGTCCGGCACGACCGGAGCGCCGAAGGGAGCGGTACACACGCACAGCACGGTATTGGCAGCTGTCCAGACCATAGTGGCGACTCTCCACTACGCCGAACACGAACGCTTTTTCTCGCCGGTTCCGATGTTCCATGTAGCGGCTCTCACGCCACTGCTGTGCAACCTGTACAAGGGCGTGACAAGTGTCGTCATGAATGGTTTCGAACCGGAGCTCGCGTGGGAAGTCATTGCCAAGGAGCGGGTGACTTCGGGTATTGCCGTGCCCGCGATGTTGAACGAGATGCTGCGCGCCAATGTCTTGTCCGGATTGGATGTCACGAGCTGGAGGTGGTGCCTTGCGGGTGCGGCTCCGGTGCCCGATTTCCTGGTCCAGCGTTTCGCGCAGCTTGGCGTCAGCCTTTTGCAGACCTATGGACTGACCGAGTCCTGCGGCCCTGCGTGCACCATCGACCCACAGAACGCAATGCAAAGGCCCGGCTCCACCGGAAAACCGTTCTTTCACACGGATGTTCGTGTTGCCCGTGGTGACGGGTCCGATTGCAGCCCGGAAGAGATCGGCGAAGTCTTCGTGCGGGGCGAACATGTCATGCAGGGCTATTGGAATCAGCCCGAGGCTACCGCCTCTGTGTTCAGCGACGGGTGGCTCCGCACCGGAGATGCCGCTCGCGTGGATTCGGATGGATTCCTCTATATCGAG
>JAGWBL010000210.1 GCA_021295935.1 Pseudomonadales bacterium | reverse complement strand
GACGTGACGGTTGCGCAGGACGGCAAGTCCATGGACGCGGAGCTCGCGCTACGTTCGTTCGACCTGTTGATACTGGACTTGATGCTGCCTGGAGAGGACGGCCTTGCAATAGCCCGACGCATCAAGCAGGCGTCCGATCAACCAATCATCATCCTGTCCGCGCTGGGCGATGACGTCGATCGGATCCTCGGGCTGGAAATGGGGGCGGACGACTACCTCCCCAAGCCGTTCCATCCTCGGGAGTTGCTTGCGAGGATACGAGCGATCCTGCGCCGTACGGGACGAGGCGACTACTCCGGCTCGCCAAGGACAGAGTACAGGTTCGGGGATTTCCGATTCGACATCGACATGTTGAGGCTCTATCGCGACGGCGAGCAGATCGACATGACCTCTGGCGAACTTGAGTTCCTCAAGGTGCTGGTGCAGAACCCCAACCGGGTGTTGAACAGGGACAGATTGATCGAGTTGCTTACCGGACGTGAGCGGACGCCGTTCGATCGAAGCATCGATGTTCGAGTCGCACGGGTGCGGAGCAAGATCGAGGAATCTCCTGCCTCTCCGAAGTTCATCCGTACGGTATGGGGCAAGGGCTACATGTTCTCCCCGACCGATCAAGAGTGAAGTTTCAGGGCTCTCTGCTCGTCCGCACGAACGTCGTGCTCGGCCTCGCGGCCATCGCCATTGCGGCAGTGTCGCTGTTCGTGATCAGCCAGACCGTTATCACTCCCATCGTCGCGGGATCGGCCAAGAACCGTGCCGCTCTCATGGTGCTCACGGCTCGGGACTGGGCAAACATCTCGCCCGAGCAACGCCCCTACTTCGAATTGGATGTCCTTCGCGAGAGCGAACTCATCATCTCCAACCCTCCACTCAAGTTCGAGAGATTCGAGTCCCCTTCGCGTTACAACCGTTCGCTGGTCGAGAACATCGAAGCCTTGCTCGGACAGCCGGTCGAGATCCAGACGGATGAAGACCATCTTTGGGTGGAGATTCCTGTCTCCAACAGCCAGACCGTTCAGGTCGGATTCGCCTCCGAGCTGCGTGATGCTCAGGAGGTTTACATCGGAATCGTGCTCTTGGTGGCCGGCGAGTTCATCCTGCTTCTCACCTCGTTCCTGTTGGTCGGCAGGATAGCGCGCCCTCTTGTCCACGTCGCGGAAGCAGCTGCATCGTTTCGTGGAACCGAGCCATTCGAACCGTTGCCCGAGGAAGGCCCGAAGGAACTTCAGGTGCTGGTGCGGAGCTTCAACGAAATGGCCCGTGATGTCACGGAACTGCTCTCCAATCGCACCGTGCTGCTGGGAGGGATCTCCCACGACTTGCGCACGCCGCTCGCGCGGATGCGATTGAATCTCGAATTGATCAAGGACAACCTGAGCCAGACTGAGGTGGAGCGTCTCTCGAACAATCTCCAGCAGATGGAGGATTTGGTTCGACAGGCGCTGGAGTACGTGCACGCGAGCAGCGAGTCGTTGGAACCTACGTGCCTCCACGAGATCGTGACGTCGGTCGTGGCTTCGTTCGACCCGGAAATCCCAATGTTCTTCAATGGAGACAAGACCCTGGAAGTGCCCTTGGCGCAGGGATCGATGGTGAGAGTGTTGGAGAATCTGCTCGAGAACGCTCGCGTGCATGCCGATCAAACGAGCGTTCGCGTGGATGTCGCCTGGACAGCTGCGACCATCCACGTGATCGACAGGGGACCGGGCATCCCCGAAGCCTATCGGACGGAAGTCTTCCAGCCGTTCTTCAGGATAGAGAACGCCCGAACGCGCCGATCGGGCGGAAGTGGATTGGGTTTGGCGATCGTGTCCCAGCTCTGCCAATCGCACGGCTGGAGGGTCGAAATCGCGCCTGGAGAGAGCGGAGGAACGGACGTTTCTGTCGAGGTGCCGCTCAATTGAAACAATTCGTCACAAAAGAACAGGCAGTAGCAACGAATTGACAACATGCCAAGGATACATTCTTGGTGCGTTCACTTGCGCTTGGGTGGCGAAGAGCGATGTGACGCAGGAAGTTCGAGAAACTCCCCTGGCTCTCGACTTCTGTTGGCTATCCGGCCCGCCAGCGCTCTCTCCATGCTGGCGGTTCCGGATGCTTGCAGTCCCGCATGTGAATTGATCGTCACCAAATTCGCCCAGCAGCCACCGAACCCCCTTCGCCAAGCGCCTGCGCGAGTCCGTTGTAGACGGACTCGACGCGCACTTGCAGTCTGCGCCTCCGAGTGAGGCAACACCGCCAAGCGCACATCACTTTCGGACGATGTGATCGAGTGTTGCTCGCCCGGTCTGACGCGCATTATCCGAGTCTGTCATGCTAGCGGATTTCAAAGCCTTGCAGGCTCGTTCCATCGCCTTTCGAACCGCCGGTACCGTCTCCGTGTGGGCCACGAAGTCGTGCATGAACCCTCGATGGTCGACCACCGATGCGCGAACGCCGAACTGCGTCAGCCTGGTGCC
>JAGWBL010000209.1 GCA_021295935.1 Pseudomonadales bacterium | reverse complement strand
CACTTCCCACATGGGGGGGAAGCTTCGGCCCCGAATGGGTGTTGCTCTTCGTATTTTTCTGGGCGAAGTACGCAGACGGACGCGTAGGCCTGATTGGAGCTTGGGTACTGGGGCTTGTCACCGACGTTGTGACCTACAGCCCGCGGGGTCTTCACGCTCTTTGTTTGTGCGGCGTGGTGTTGGTGGTCAGCCGAACCGAAGGCCGAAGCCGACTTCCGGAGGACGGAAAGGAATTCCTGCTGCTGGCGATACTTGTGGTTTGCGCCACGATCATCAAGACCGCAGCGTACGCTATCATCCAGCAAGCTCCCGTCGATTTCCTGGGCATCCTGGGAACACCGGTGGGTTCCCTCGTGGTTTGGTTGCCAATTCGAGACACCCTCAAGGCGGTCTTGCGGCGGGTTGAATCGGGCCTGTGACAACGCAACTGATCCTTGCGTCATCTTCACCTAGGCGGGCCGAGATCCTGACCCAGGTTGGATTGCGGTTCGTCGTGCGCGCACCAAGCGTGGACGAGGCAGTCCGGCCGTGGGAGGATCCCGAAGATTACGTTCAACGAATGGCTCTGGAGAAGGCACGAGTTCCTGACGAGCGTGCACTGCCCCGGCTGGCGGCCGATACCGTCGTCGTGCACAGAGGGATCATCTTCGGCAAACCGCAGGGTCGGGAACACGGCCTCGAAGCGCTATCGGCGCTTTGCGGTGATGTCCATACGGTGCTCACGGCCGTTGCAGTGTGGTTCAAGGGCGAGCTCCGGTTGAAGATGTCGTGTTCGAGGGTCTTGCTTCGGTCATCGAACAAGGAAGAGCTGGAGGCCTACTGGCGTACGGGGGAGCCGCAGGACAAGGCAGGTGGGTATGGGCTGCAGGGTGTCGGCGGAGTGCTGGTGGAACGCGTAGAGGGCAGCCCGACCGGGATCGCCGGATTGCCGTTGTGCGAGGCGATTCAGTTGCTTCGAGAAGTCGACGTGCAGGTCTGGAACTCCAGGCCTGACGGGAACTGCACCTGATCCATGTTCCGGGGGTTCTTTGGAACACTGGCCTTGCTCCTCGTGGTTGCCGCGGCCATGCTGGGACTCCTGCGCCTCGCGGTCGTGAATCTGGAGACTCTGGAGTCCTGGATCAACGAAAAGCTTGAGGATTCACGCATCTCACTCGTCGGCCTCCGGGGCAGCTGGAGCGGCGTCACTCCCACGGTCTCCATGGACCGGTTGGTGATTGGCGATTCGAGTTTCGACGGCGTGGTCGCGACCTTTGACGTGTTCGAGTCGCTGTTGCGCAGCGTGCCAATTGCGCAGTTCATCCAGGTCGAATCCGGGGACTTCATTGTTGTCCACCAAGAGTCTGGCTGGGGAGTGGAAGGGGGACTGGATGCTTGGCCCTTCGATCTCATGTCATTGTTCTGGCACAGCGACCGGCTCGACATGCGATTCCGAGCGCACTTGATTCGGGAGGAATCGAGCGTTGCAGGCGAGATTCACATCACCTCGAGCAATCGTGGTGGCCGCCACAGGCACGAGGTCTCGTTCCGTCCGTTGCTGGGATGCGGCTCCTGTGACGGATCGGCCATCATCGACGTCAGTAAGGGGCGCTTCTGGGGAGGCGAGCTGTCGGGCTCGTTCGAGGCGTCGCTCGGTCGAGTGGACTTCGACCTCGGTCTTGTAGGGCTTGGAAGCAACGAATTCGCTTCCCTGACCGGGTCTGCTGAAGCGGCACTGACCGACGGCAGATGGACATGGAAGTCCGACCTGTCGGTGGGAAGCACGTTCCCCGAGGAGGTGAAGGGGCTTGAATTCGGCGTTCATGGATCTTCTGAGGACTCCGTGCATTCAGGTCGAGCGACGTTCAAGATGGTTGGCGCGGAATCGGAACACCTTCCTACGCTGCAGTTCGAACTGACCGATCTTCAGGCGTTGCTGTGGTCGCGCGATGTCCTCAAACTGGAAGTTCTGCTGGACCATGCCGAACCTCTGCGCTCTACGATGCCGGAGGTCTTGCAGTGGCTTGAAGAGACCGCACCTCGTGGGGAAATTCACTCGTTTGCGATCTTCAGCGACGAGGAAGGTCGCATCGCCCACCTGCGACTGAAGGGCCTCGAGACCCGTCCAGCGCGAGGCCTGCCGGGTGTCGAGGCGGAAACGATCGATCTGTACGCGGTCGGCAATGCACTGTTCGTCGTCCTCGGAGGTGCGCCCACCAGGCTGCATTTTCCTGAACACTTTGAAGAAGAGCTTGCATTCGACAGTGTGCAGGGCACCGCTGGGCTAGTGGTCGGAGCGGATTTCCTGGGATTCAGGTCGAGCAGTTTCAGGGCAAGTTCGGAATCGGTCACGCTCTCAGGATCCTTTGGCTTTCGCCGCTCGTTGAGCAAGAACGACCATCTGTCCGTGCTCTCGGGGTGTTCCGATGTTCTCTCTGTCGAAGCCGCGGTGCCCTTCTTGAGCACCACGATCCCGACGGGAC
>JAGWBL010000208.1 GCA_021295935.1 Pseudomonadales bacterium | reverse complement strand
AGGGCACAAGGTGGGGGTCGTCGGTCGCAACGGAGTGGGTAAGACCACTCTGTTCGACCTGATCCTCCGCAGGCGAGAGCCGTCTGCGGGCAAGATCCTCCCGCCCAAGAACTGGCGGGTTGCTTGGCTCGATCAGCACATCGCGCCTTCCGGCCGTCGCGCTCTCGACTTTGCGATTGATGGCGATCGTCGCCTTCGTTCCATTGAGAAGAGGATCAAAGCTGCAGAACGCCAAGCGGACAACTCCGAACTGGGTGGTCTCTATGCGGACTTCGAAGACGTCGGGGGCTATCGGGCAGATGCAAGAGCGGGAACGATTCTCGGCGGGCTCGGGTTCTCTAGGGAAGATTTTGAGAAGCCGCACCGCGAGTTTTCGGGAGGGTGGCGCATTCGCCTCAATCTCGCTCGAACGCTCATGACGCCTTCCGACCTCTTGTTGCTCGACGAGCCGACCAACCATCTGGACTTGGAGACCACCGTCTGGCTCGAGAAGTGGATTCGCGACTACCCGGGCACGTTGCTGACCATTGCTCACGACCGCGAATTCTTGAACAGGGTGGTTCAGGAGATCGTGCACATCGAGCACGAGACCATTCTTCACTATCGAGGGGACTTCGACTCATTCGAGCGCGAGCGTGCCAACGCACTCACAGTGCAGCAGGCGCACTTCGAGAAGCAGGAAATGGAGCGTCAGCGCCTCCAGCGGTTTGTGGATCGGTTTCGCTACAAGTCGACGAAGGCCAAGCAAGTGCAGAGTCGGGTCAAGGTT
Organism: Pseudomonadales bacterium; assembly: GCA_021295935.1. GTDB lineage: Bacteria > Pseudomonadota > Gammaproteobacteria > Pseudomonadales > Azotimanducaceae > Bin55. The sequence continues at coordinate 2,191 of JAGWBL010000208.1, read as the reverse complement.
CTTGCGAAGATGAGCGCGTTGGCGCCTCTCAGGGCGCAATCACCCTACACGTTCGAGTTCAAGGCGCCCAGGCGACTGGAACAGCCCATGGTTGCCATGGACAACCTCAGAGTCGGCTACTCTGACAAAGACGTGATCAAGGAGTGCAGCCACAGCATCTATCCTGGTGACCGCATAGGCATCCTGGGGCTCAACGGCTCGGGCAAGTCCACCCTGCTCAAGACTCTCGCGGGCGAACTTGATCCCCACGGGGGCAGTTTGCAGTTCGCACGGCACTGCGAAGTGGGCTACTTTTCACAACATCAACTTGAAGTGCTTGATGCTGAGCGGACTGTCGTCCAGCATCTTGAGGCGATCGAGTCCCTCAGCACACGCACGGCCTACGACTATCTCGGCTCCTGGGGATTTCGGGGGCACGACATCGAGCGCGCGGTGGGAGAGTTCAGCGGAGGCGAGAAAGCAAGACTGGTGTTGGCGCTCCTTTGCAGGCGTCGTCCTTCACTTCTTCTCCTGGACGAGCCGACCAACCACCTCGATCTGGAAATGCGCGACGCTCTGGCAGCAGCATTGCAGGAGTTCCAAGGTGCATTCTTGCTCGTGGCTCACGATCGCCAGGTCCTTCAACAGTGCGTCGATGAGCTCTGGTTGGTCAAGGATGGGCGCGTGTCGCGGTTCCTCGAGTCCATCGACGCCTACTCGGAAATGCTGGAACGGTCACAGGTCGAACCGGAACCGAAGTCGCGAGACGTCACCAGTCGTCGCGGACGACGGCAATCGAGAGCGAAGCAACGGGCGGATACGGCGGCGCTGAGATCTGCCAGACGAGAACTGCAACGACGACTTGAGGAGTTGCACAGCGAGAAACACGCTCTGAGCCTCAAGCTGGCCGACAAGGACCTGCTGGCCTCGGCAACGGGAGCGGAACTCCAAGAGTGGTTGCAACGCCACGGCGAACTTGCGCGTGTCGAGTCGGAACTGGAAACGCAGTGGCTGGAAGTTGAGGATGCTCTCTCGGAATCGTGAGTCGTCCGAGCGCACGCCCTTCGAACCGAGAAATGCCCGCTATCGCGAAGGCTCGGCCCTCGCAAGAGCTTGACTCAAGCCGACTGGTGTGGAGTTGAACCCGACAGGCAGTCGGGCGGGCACACTGATAGGGGAATGAGGAAGAGAGGAGGCGAACCGGGTGGCAGGCCAGCCTCCCCTCTCCGGCGAATCTTGACTACTGACCGAGACGGAGGATCAGCTCCATCTTCTTTCCGTCTCGCATCACCGTGACCGGAAGTTCCGAACCTCCGGCTCTTGAGCCAGCGTGCGCGATCGAGTTCCACACCATATGCATGTCGGAGGCTTGCTTGCCGGCGATTTCCGTGATGACGTCGCCCGCCTGAAGATCTCCGTGGCGAAAATTCTCCAGCACCAGCACGCCCGAATCGCTGCCGAAGTACTTGCTGAGACCCTCGTTCATGGGCGCCAGCTTCAGTTTGTGTCCTGCCCAGAACAGCGTAAGGTGGTCTTCGCCCGGCCCACCGAAGTAACGGAAGGACTTGGCGGCATCGTCCCACACGTTGCCCAGCTTCTGAGTGAGGCTCTCGCGACTGGGTCGAGAGGAAGCGACTACGGTGATGCTCTTGGTCTTGCCGTCTCGTTCGATCTTGAGCTTGACCTTGCTGGTTGACCAGCGCCTGTTGCGGGCTGTTGAAGGAATCAAGCCTTACCGGGCCAATCGAGAGAATGCGGTCGCCCGTCTTGATGCCCGCGCTCTGTGCGCCGCTGTCTGGGATCACGCTCGCTACCTCGACATACTCCGAGCTTCCGCTGACCATGGTGATGCCAAGGAAGGCGCCCTTGCCTTGGGTGGCAAACTCCTCGGGAGCAATGAGCAGCTGCGGGGCCATCGTGACGCTGACACCCTTGGCGCCATCGGCCGCGTTGATCGTCCACGCTCTTTGAGTTGAGGCCATTTCGGACAAGCTGTCAACGTAGCTCTTGGTTGCAACGTCGATGTCTTGCATCGCCTTCTCAATCTGGATTTCCAGGTCAGCCTCTGCCACGGTACCGGCAGGGGACATCACGATGGTCTTGTACACGATCGGTGTTCCGCTGGACAAGACCCTTTCGAGCGATTGCTCTGCTATGGAGACCCCGCTTTCCAAGATGCTCTGAAGGTCTATCGTGTCAGGCCTCGATTGGC
>JAGWBL010000207.1 GCA_021295935.1 Pseudomonadales bacterium | reverse complement strand
GGCTCGCGTTCCCAGACGCTGCAAAGCGATCCGCCACAGGCCGGAAGTGCGAGTCGAGTCCGCAAGTCTCCTGGTTCACCACGCAACTTCCCAGGATGTCCCCCGCAGGCAGAGACTCGTAGACGCCTGACGCTAACCGACCGGTGGCCCGCAATTGGCGCCGCAATCTCATCGACCGCTCTCCGAATGTCATACGCGAGACAGAGAAACGGGCAGCTCTAGGCGATGGAAGTCGCCGCAGACATTCGCTTGTCGGATTGCGATTTGCAGTCGCGGACGCTCGAGTTCGCTTGCTCCACCCACGCCGCCCACTTCGCTCCGCTGCCGTTCGACGTCTAGAATCCCATGGGCGAGACCGCTGCAGACTTCGCTCCGGTGCAAGCTGCTGGCGTGCGTTTTTCGCAACACGCTACGAGCGCAGCCATGCTGGATCGAACGGACGCGCCGTTAATCTCGCTGTCATATGGACTTGTTATATTGAGTGATTCCCGAAGTCGGGTTCAAGAGCATGGACACTGCCTCCATCCTGGTCATCGAGGATGAGCCGGAAATCCGCGAACTCCTGCGATTCACGCTCTCGCGGGCGGGCTACGAGATTCAGGAAGCGGAATCCGCGGAAGATGCGTTCAAGGTAGTTGAGCGAAGGCTTCCCGACCTCATGGTTGTCGACTGGATGCTGCCAGGGATTTCTGGCATCGAGTTCCTTCGACGCATGCGCGAAGACGACTACGCCAGTGAGGTGCCCAAGATCATGCTGACCGCTCGCGGCGAGGAAGCGAGCAAGCTCAAGGGGTTCGTCGCCGGTGTCGACGACTACATCACCAAGCCCTTCTCCACTCGGGAACTCCTGGCTCGCATCAAGGCGCTCCTGCGCCGGGCCGGAAGCGCTGGAGATGAAGAACTCACGGGAAACGGAATCGTGATGAGCGTGTCGTCCCACGAGGTCAGGGTCGACGGTGACGCGGTTCATCTCCGCCCCACCGAGTACAGGTTGCTGCAACTCCTCATGAAGAACCCGAGAAGGGCGTTCAGCCGAAGCCAGATTCTGGATCGGCTGTGGGGACGAAGCGCCTATGTCGATGAGCGCACGGTCGACGTCCATGTGCTGAGACTTCGCAAGGCGCTTCGAGAGTTCAACAGAGAGAGCTCAATCTCCACGGTGCGAGGGGTCGGCTACAGGTTTTGCGGAAACCTATCCAAAGACTGAGGTGCTGGCTGTCTCAAGCCTGGAGACTGTTGGTCGTTCCGACCACTGTGTTCTTGATTTCGGGAGTTGCCGCAGGCATCTGGTTTGAGGAGTGGGTGTTGGCATTGACGGCTGGCCTCGCTTGCTCTGCGACAGCTTGGTGCATCCTCCAGGAGCGCGCGTCACGCAAATTCAGACTCTGGCTCCGCCAGCCGTTGAATCCCCTCTCGAGAGAGCTCGGCCGGTGGAAGCAGCCCGCAAACCGGATCCGGCAGCAGATACGCGGGGCGCGCACTCGCTCGCGCTCGTTCGCCGCCATGGCGCTTCGGCTTCGAAACATCGCTGACGAACTTCCGGACGCCTGGGTGCTGCTTGGCGAGCGTGAGAAGGTGGAGATGTTCAACCGGGCGGCCGAGCGAATGCTTGGCCTCACCAGCAAGGATGTCGGCAAGCGCCTGACGCATCTTATCCGTGAGCCCGCACTGGCATCGATGCTCGCGTCCGGCGAGCACGAGCGAATCCTCGAGACCACTTCCCCCATAGACGACTCCATACAGATGGAGTTTCGACTCTTCCCCACGGAAAGCAGCGAGACCATCGTCGTCGCTCGAAATGTCACTGAACTCAACCGCTTCCTGTCGATGCGGCAGCAGTTTCTGGCCAACGTGTCGCATGAACTTCGAACTCCGCTCACGGTCGTGCTCGGCTATCTGGAGGCCGTGGACGCGGACATGGACAAACCGACGCTTCTCGACCTCACCAAGAGACTCTCCTCACCCGTAGGGCGCATGAAGTCCCTGGTGGAGGATCTTCTGACTCTCACCAGTCTCGAATCCTCGCCGCTGCCCTCCCCAGACCAGATCCGTCCGTTCCATGGCAGTCAGCAACTCGAGGAGATCTTCAGCGAGGCCATCCAGATCTCCTCCGGCCGTCACGAGTTCATCTTGGATGCTGATCCCGATCTTGTGATCGAAGCGGTGCCCGAAGAATTGCGCAGCGCGTTCACCAATCTCGTCACCAACGCCATCCGCTACAGCCCCGATGGCGGAAACGTCAGGGTGCGGTGGACTAGAGTTGCGGATCTGGCCAGATTCGAAATCAAGGATGACGGCATTGGCATCGCACCCGAGCACATCTCACGGTTGACCGAGCGGTTTTATCGGGTAGACGTGCGCGGATCGCGGGCCCGAGGCGGAACCGGACTAGGACTCGCTATCGTCAAGCATGTGCTGCGCCGACACGGAACGAACCTGCAAATCGAAAGCGAGATCGGAAGGGGTAGCAGGATGTACTGCTTCCTGCCGCTATCCCAGCAACGCAGGATCGCCGAGCGAG
>JAGWBL010000206.1 GCA_021295935.1 Pseudomonadales bacterium | reverse complement strand
TCGATGAGCGTGTAACTGCCTCCGACCATCCACTGCGAGTCTCCGTGACCTCGCAGGTCCGGTGCGAAAACGTGATAGTCGCCTCTCAGATCGTCGGCGACCCAGTCCCAGTTCCTGCTGTGATCCCGGCCTCCGTGGACCAGCAACAAGGGTGGAGCGCTCTCATTGCCCCAATCGACATAGGACAACCGCAATCGCTGAGACACGTACGCTCTGGATGCCGGCGAGTGCTTGATCATGAATCCACCTTAGAACAACAACCGAACGTCCGCCGCCGGGCGAGCTGCGGAACAGCCCCGCGACCCCTTGGATCCGAGTCCGTTCGAACCGCGACCCGATGACTGGTGTGAGGACCGAAAATCCCCTCTTTTCACGTGACCCTGACACCGGAACATCAGTTGGGATGGTGCCGCCACAAGGAATCGAACCCTGAACCTGCTCATTACAAATGAGCCGCTCTGCCAATTGAGCTATGGCGGCACTTCGTCCCGTCAAGCCTTGCGCGTCCGGCAGACGCGTGCCCCATGGCGTCCGCCGCGGAAGCCCGGTTGGCTCCCGAAGCGCCCTCTAAGCCATGAAGCCCATGGGAGATTCGGTCGAGCTCGGGCTGTAGAACGTCTCGACGTTCGGAAGCACATAGGCGAGATCTGAACGTGCAACACCGAACCAGAGCGCAAGTTCCGAAAAGTATTGCTCCACCGCGGTGGTCGGGACATAGACGCCGCGTCCGGTGTCCAGCGGGCTGTTCTGGCTCAAGGTCGGATATTCGCCGTACATGGTTCCGCCGTGCACGTCACCACCCATGACCAGCTGATTGCCGCCCCACCCATGGTCCGAACCCTTGCCGTTGGACGTCATCGTGCGGGCGAAGTCGGAAATGGTGAACGTGGTTACGCTGGACCACACACCCAACTCTTTCAAGGCGTCCCTGAAACTCTTGAGACCGTCGTTGATCCAGGGCAGCATCGCCGCCTGTTTCTCCACGACTCCGTCGTGATGATCCCACCCGCCGACCGTGATGAAGAATGTCTGGCGATTGGCTTCCAGAGTGTCCCTCACGCTGATGACGCGCGCTATCTGTCGCATCGCCTGCGAGAAGTAGTGGTCGGTGAACGTTGTCTGCAGTTCAGGCGCCTGAACCAACGCACCGAGGAACAGTTCTTCCGCTGCCAAAGCCCCGCGAAACTGCCTGGAGTACTCCTGACGGAACACATTCTCGTGCTCCACGCCCAGAATCCGGTCGATCGTCGACTTGCGCCAGTACCCGTAGCCGTTGTTGGGATCCCGACTGTAGTTGAAAAGGCCTTGGACTCCGTTCCCGAACGGACTGATCGAGTACGGCGCGGTGTAGGACCCGCTCTGGAACGGATTGGAGCCGCTGAGCGAGATGTTCATCGCCAACCCGTTGGCCAGATTCGGCAACTCGAGGTCCGCGATCCGGCCAGCCCACCCTCCCGGCTTGTTTCGCGTGTCGGAGATCGAGGTCTGCCACTGCCTGATCTGGTCGGAATGGGAGTAGAGCCCCAACGGCACCCTCGCGCCGTTCCGTATGGCTTCCACATCGACTGGTTCGAGAAGAGTGCCGACATTGTTGAGGATCGCGATCTCCCCTCGCTCGTAGAGGTCGTAGACGTCCGGCATGCCCGGATGAACGCCAAACTCCCTTCCCTCCACGTCCTCGGTCAGAGGCAGCAGCACTTCCCTTGGCAAGGCCAGGTCAGTACGCAATGCTGCGTACTCGTTGTACTGCTCCGTATCCGTTGGAACGATCATGTTGTACGAGTCGTTGCCGCCGGCAAGGAGCACGCAGACCAAGGCTCGGTAGTCGGACGCGTTGGCAGCCGCTTGCCGCGCAAATCCCAACGAAATGACCGATGTTCCCGCGGTGGCTGCAGCGACTCCGAGTCCGCATGAATGCGAGATGAATCTTCGTCTGGTCGCCATCGATCAATCCTCCACTGCGTAGTCGGGGGACAGGGCGGTCAGGTACAACGCGTGCTGCACCCTCATGAGCGGATCTGGCATCCAGGCGATCGCATCCATGATGACCTGCCGCGCCTCCGGGCTCATGTGTCCGTAAGTCATGACGATGTCCAGTCGCCGCATGAGCTCGTCCGGATCGTCCGCTATGTGAACGTAGGACGAGAGATCCAGTTCTCCCGTGTCAACGGGCTCCCAAGCATCAAACAGACCACCGTCCAGGAACACCCCGAGGTCCAGCTGGTTGGTGATGCCGAAGATCGTGTTCGAGTTCGTGATCTGGAACTCGGGAGCGACCAGTCCCATCGAACTCAGCAAACCCGGAGGCGAGAACGTGGGCAAGTAGAAATTGAACACGCTCGGAGAAGTCAGCGGATGCTGGTTCACGAAGGACTGCAACCTGAATCCAGCGTTGAAGTATTGCTCGTCAGGAACCGTAAAATTGAATTGACGCGCCAGCGAGGCTACGCGATCCCCGGGCTCGCGCCGCTTCGCGAGGGTCGTCGAGTCTTGTGGATGCTCAGATAGCGGATCCAGGAACACCGCGCGCAGCGTTTCCGT
>JAGWBL010000012.1 GCA_021295935.1 Pseudomonadales bacterium | reverse complement strand
GTCCGTTGGGATTGACCTTTTGCCCCATGTCGACACTGCTCCCTAGCCTTCGCTGACTCTCACGGTGATATGGCAGCTTCGCTTGAAGAACCGGTCCGCTCGCCCTCGCGCGCGAGGGCGCGTCCGCGTCGCGGTCAGTGCGTCCCCTACCCAGATCTCCGCCACTCGCAACTCGTCGATGTCCATGCTTTCGTTGTTCTCCGCGTTCGCGATCGCCGACTCGAGAACTTTCAGCACCGGCGTTGCGCCTTTCTGCGGCATGTACTGAAGGATCTCCACAGCTTCCTGCACCTGTTTACCGCGAATCTGGTCCACAACTAGCCGAGCCTTCTGGGGCGATAGCCGCACACCCTTCGCGACTGCCTGCACAGATGCTGCCATCGAAGTCCCCTATCGCCTCGCCGATCGATCGCCGGAATGGCCGCGGTAGGTTCTGGTTGGCGCGAACTCGCCGAGCTTGTGACCGACCTGATCTTCCGTGACGAGAATGCTGACGAAGTCCCTGCCGTTGTGCACTTCGATGACTCGCCCCACCATTTCCGGGACGATCATCGAGCGGCGGGACCAAGTCCTGATGGGCCGCCGATCATTGGTTTCCGCCGCTCTAATGACTTTCGCGATCAAGTGGTGGTCTACGATCGGCCCCTTTCTGAGTGCTCGCGGCATGTCTACTTTCTTCCCCTACGCCGCAGGATGAACTTGTCCGTGCGCTTGTTGCGCCGCGTCTTGAATCCCTTGGTCGGAACACCCCAAGGCGTGACCGGGTTTCGGCCGCCGGAGCTCTTGCCTTCACCCCCGCCATGCGGATGATCCACCGGGTTCATCGCAACTCCGCGCACGGTCGGCCGGCCACCTCGCCAACGCTTCGCGCCCGCCTTGCCAAGCGACCGAAGTCCATGCTCGCCGTTTCCCACCTCGCCAAGCACCGCCTTGCACTCCGCGAGAACCTGCCGGGTCTCGCCCGACCTGAGGCGAATCGTGGCCTGCGCCCCTTCGCGCGCCACCAGCTGCGCAGACGCGCCGGCGCTCCGCGCGAGCTGTGCGCCCTTGCCGGGCTTCATTTCCACGCAATGAACAATGCTGCCGAGTGGAACGCTCCTCAACGGCATGGCATTGCCCGCGCGGATGGGGGCAGTCGTGCCGGACCGCAGTTCGTCCCCGGGCTTCAGGTCCTTGGGCGCGATGATGTAGCGGTACTCGCCGTCCCGGTACTTGAGCAGAGCTATGTTGGCCGTTCGATTCGGGTCGTACTCGAGCCTGACCACCGTCGCCGGAACGCCGTCCTTTTCCCGACGAAAGTCGATGACGCGGTAGTGTTGCTTGTGTCCGCCTCCGCGGTGTCGCGTGGTGATGCGGCCGTCGCCGTTCCTACCGCCAGTGCGATGCTGGGGTTCGAGCAACGGCTTGTGCGGCTTGCCGCGATGCAGGAGCGGATCCACGACCTTGACCTGGAATCTCCGTCCCGGCGAAGTTGGACGCGCCTTGACAACCGGCATCAGCGAATCTCCTGGCTGAAGTCGATCGAATCGCCCGAATTGAGGCGGACGTAAGCCTTCTTCCAGTCCTTCGACCGAATCGTCGTGCGGCCCGAACGTGTCCTTCTACGCTTGACCTTGCCCTTGACCTTGACCGTGGTCACGTCCTCCACCGTCACACCGAAAAGAGTCTCGACTGCGGTCTTGATCTCCCTCTTCGTGGCGTCGAGCGACACCTTGAACCCGTACTGGTTCGAGGATTCCCCTACGTTCGTGACCTTCTCGGTGACATGGGGCTCGAACAAGACGCTGTAAAGCCGACCTGAGTTCACTGCAGCGACTCCTCGAACTTTCGGATGGCGCTGACGGTCATGAGGACTTTCTGATGACTGATGAGGGTGACCGGATCGGCGAATTGCGCGGCCACCGCACGCACGCCCTTCAGGTTGCGACTGGCCAGCCGCAATTGATCGTCGACTTGGTCGTCAACGATCAACACGTCTGAGACCTCAAGTTCCTGAAGTCGTCGGGCGAGGTCCTTGGTCTTGTGGGAGTCGACGCCGAATTCGTCGACGGGGAGGAGGCGATTCTGTCGAAGCAGTTCGGAGAGGATGCAGCACATCGCTGCCCGGTACATCTTGCGATTGACCTTTTGCATGGAAAAGTGCGGCTTCGCCGCAAAGGTCACTCCTCCGCCTCGCCAGATCGGGCTCTGCCGCGATCCTGCCCGTGATCGCCCCGTGCCCTTCTGCCGATAGGGCTTGCGACCGCTTCCCTTGACATCGGAACGGCCCTTCTGCGCCTTGGTTCCGGTGTGGCTTCCATGTATGTAGGCGAGCACCACCTGGTGCACCAACGGCTCGTTGTACTCCCGTCCGAACGCCGTGTCGGCAACCTGAACCGTGCCGTTGCCTGCAGCCAGCGCCAGTTCCATCAGGACTCTCCGGACGTCGAATCGTCGCTGGCCGGGCGTTGCTGCAATCCGGCCTTTACCGCTGGCTTCACCACGACCAGCGAACCGTTTGCCCCGGGCACCGCGCCACTGATGAGGAGTGTGTTGCGCTTGCCATCCACCGCGACGACTTCAAGGTTCTGTACGGTGACCCTGTGAGCGCCCATATGACCAGCCATCTTCTTGCCCTTGAACACCTTGCCGGGAGTCTGGCACTGGCCAATGGAACCCCCGGCCCGATGGGCAAGCGAATTGCCGTGCGTCGCGTCCTGCGAATGGAAGTTCCAGCGCTTGATCGTGCCGGCAAAGCCCTTGCCTTTCGAGATTCCACGCACATCGACGGATTGGCCGGCAAAGAACTGGGCCACTCCTAGCTCTGCGCCTGGCTCCAGCTCCGCGATTTCCTTCTCGGGCGTCGCCGCACTTGGTCGAAACTCCCAGAGGCCCCGTCCCGGCACCACACCGCTGTTCTCGAACTGTCCCGCTGCGGGTCGGGGCAGGCGCTTGATTTCCGCTTTTCCCCGGGTTACCTGCACAGCCACGTAGCTGTCCGACTCGGCAGTCTTGACCTTGGTCACCCGATTGGGATCGGCAGTCACGACCGTTACGGGCACAGACCTCCCGTCAGGTCGAAAAACCCGCGTCATGCCTGTCTTTTTCCCAATAATTCCGATGGTCATGGGTTCTTGCAAGCCGTTTGTGAAAGCGCAAGAAAGCGCACACTGTCTAGGGAACGTCCCGAGACAGGCCACGCTCTCAGCCGTCCCTTGTCGGGACGATGTATCTCTCCACAGGTCCGCCACACGCCCGGAGGCGCTGCCGCACATGCACTCAGGTCAAGCTAACTTGGACGTCCACCCCCGCCGCGAGCACGAGTTTCGCAATGGCGTCGACGGTCTTCTCCGTCGGTTCGACGATGTCGAGAACTCGCTTGTGCGTCCGAATCTCGTACTGGTCCCTGGCATCCTTGTTGACGAACGGGGAGATCAGTACGGTGAACTGCTCCTTCTTTGTCGGAAGCGGAATCGGTCCACGCACCTGTGCCCCCGTTCGCTTTGCGGTCTCCACCAGTTCCTCAGTCGACAGATCAATCAAGCGATGGTCGAACGCCTTCAGCCGAATCCTGATCTTTTGCTGCGCCACTGGCTCGTGCCTTGGACCGTGCTCAAAATAAAACCGGGCGCGCGCCACACGCGGGCGCACAGCCCGATCCGGGAACGAATTCTACAGCAGGACGGTCTTCTTGTAACCGACAAGCAGGGTCGTCTCTCGAGCGAACATCGCTTCAGTTCTCGTTTGGTTCCTGCTTGAAGCAGTCCGGCCTTGTGTGCGGACTGGATGGCCTGTCGGGCACATGTCGAGCGATGGCTGCATTGCACTTTCATTCGGCGTCCCGGATGGCAAGTCCCAGGAGCGTGCGCGTTCAGCGACTTCGACAACCCTCTTCCCAGTTGCTCGCACATCGCAACGGCGAAGGAGATCCTCCACAGTGAGACTGGCAGTCCTGGCGTGCCTCGACGGAGACGCTGCCAACGACAACCACGTTCGCATCCCGTCAGCGGCTATCAAGGCCGGCCTCGACACAAGCGTGGCAGACCTCTCCTCCATACGACTTCGGGACCAACGGGTCGAATGCACGGACCGGCACGGCGGTCGCTTGGACGTCAGTGCATTCGACTGGATCTGGCTCTTGGGTTTCGGCGCGCGACGAACATTCCTGGATCGCATGCAGTTGCTTCGGAGCGTCGATCGCGGGCAGTTCGTGAACAGCGTTGAGGCATTCGTCCAGTGGCATGGCAAGCCTGCCTGGTTGCTGTCGGAATTGGGTCCGCTGTTCCCCGAAACGATGGCCTCGGAGAGCGTCAGCGATCTCTTGCACGTGATCCGATCGGGAGGGACGTGGGTGCTGAAGCCCACGGCCGGAAGCTTTGGGTGCGGCATCCGTCGAGTTGATGCATCGACCGCGAACTTGGAACGCTGCCTGGAGCAAGCGCTGCAGCACGGTCTTGTCATGCTGCAGCGTTACGTCAGCGGCGCGAAGGAACATCGATGGCTCATGTCCGACGGCTGCGTGATGGGTGCCTACCAGAAGCGCAAGGGCACCCAGCTGAAGGGGAATCTCTCCGCTGGTGCCATGGCAGCGGTAGCTGAACCGTCCGAAGGCGAAACGCACATGGCATGCGAGATTGCCAAGCAGTTGCCGGGCATGGGCATACGGTTCGCCACCGTGGACAGCATTGGATGGCATCTTCTCGACGTCAATTTCGTGAACCCTGGGTGGTTGCAAACCTTCGAGTCGCTGACTGGAAACGACCTCACGCCGGCCGCACTGCATTTCCTCACCGATCGTCCTGCGAAATCCGATCCTCGATAGACTGATTCGCTGAGCCATCCCCGGATCCAGTCATGAAGCCCTCCGTATACAAATTCGCCGCGATTGCCGTGGCCATGGTGCTCTCTTACGTCGTAGGCCTTCAGGTGGAGCCCAATTGGTCGGTCGAAAAAACCCAGCTCGACGTCAGCCTTGACGAGCACGGTGACAAGTTCTACATGTTCAGAGGCAAGCCTCGGCACTTCCACGCCGTTTCGATAGATGAATCACCCCTCAATCCGGAAACGTTCGATTCTGGCGCCGCCCCCAAGGTGCACGAGTCCTTCGTCTTCGACGCCGGTGCTCCTGACGGCCCCCAATACAGCCACCTTGTCGCCAAGAGGAACTGGGGGATCTGGTCGCTGCTGCCAGCGTTGGTCGCGGTAGCGCTTTGCTGGATCACGCGAGAACCCATCACTTCGCTACTGAGCGGCATCATCTCCGGCGCACTCATTTTGCGGCTCTACGACATCACCGGCGATGTGCTCATCCCCTCGTTGGCAACGACCGGAGCCGCGAGCATCCTCGTTCTTTACCTGTGGCTTCTGGGGGGCTTGATGGGGCTCTGGTCTCGGAGCGGAGCTGCGCAAGCGTTTGCCGAGTTCATGACTGTCAGGTTCGTCCGTGGCCCCAAGTCCGCCAAGTTGGTCGCATGGTCCCTTGGCGTGGTTTTCTTTCAGGGAGGCACCGTGAGCACGGTGCTTGTGGGATCCACGGTCAAGCCCATCGCCGATGCCCAGAAGATCAGCCATGAAGAACTGTCGTACATCGTGGATTCCACCGCTTCGCCCATCGCATCGCAGTTGGCGTTCAACGCTTGGCCTGGCTATGTCCAGGCGTTCATATTCGTGTCCGGGGTCAGCTTTCTGGCGACAGAGGCGGATCGAATCGCTTTCTTCTTCTCCAGCGTTCCATTCTGCTTCTACGCCATATTTGCAGTCCTTGGCACCTTCCTTCTCAGCATCGAAAGGCCGATGTTCCTGGGCAGGGGAATGCGCTCTGCCATGGTTCGTTCCCGCACGACCGGGAAACTCGACGACGACGACGCGGAGCCGTTGAGCGCTCCGGAGCTTCAGGGATCCAATGTGCCGCCCGGCTACCGGCCGCACGTTGCAGAGTTCTTTGTCCCTCTTGGCCTGCTGATTGCGATCGCTATTGGCACGTTCGTCACCACAGGCGCTCCAAATGTGCTTTGGGCCTTCGGCGCTGCCGTTCTGTCCGCCAGCGCGATGGCCCTGTGCCGTGGCATGTCGCTCAAGGACCTCATGGCCGGATACCAGGAGGGTCTGAAAGGCATCGTGCTCGGCTCGGTGATCCTGCTCCTTGCCATAACCATCGGTGGCATCAGCAGTGACGTTGGCGCGGGAACGTACCTCGTGGAGCAGCTCGGATCCAGGATCCCGTGGTTTGTCATGCCAGTGTTGTTGCAGGTCTTGACCATGGTGATCTCGTTTTCCACCGGCACGAGCTGGGGAACCTACGCAGTTGCCTTTCCGCTTGCCATGCCGTTGGGGTGGGCGGTCGCCACGGCCCAAGGCCTCGAACATCCCGAGTTCTTTCTCACCTTGTGCTTCGCGGCTGTCATGGACGGCAGCGTCTTCGGTGATCAATGCTCGCCGATATCGGACACCACCGTGCTGAGTTCCATGTGCACCGGCAGCGATCTCATGGACCATGTTCGAACTCAGATCCCGCAAGCCACCTTTGCTGCTGTGATCGCGGCAGTTCTATGGACCGTGCTCGCCTGGTTCTGCGGGCCTTGAACTCAAGGCGAGACTCTTCAAACGATGTCCTCTCGCCTCCAATCCGCCGTGGAGGGCATTGCCACGACATGGCGACGATCGTCGCCGTTCTGGTTCGGCTGGCATTCAACGCCATTCTCGATCAGAGCGTTCACGACTCCTGTTGGATCAGGGAGGGGATGATCCGGGTCCGAGGGCGCCCTGTTCTCGTGGACAGAGCTGCAAAGCCGGAACCCCTCGCAGACCTGGGAGCCATCAAGCGACGCCCCAGGTCTGTGAGATCCGTCCATTTCGACTCGCCTGGGTCGTCGGCGCGACGATGTCGCACTCCTCCGCCACTGCACGTACCGGACGACCCTCGCGAACAGCGTGCGAAACTGCCGCGCTAACCTCGCCGCGGCGTCGTCTCACTCCCATCGCGGGTGATCCTTCTGTCGCACGTCGCGCGCTCTCGAATCGCGGCGGAGGCCAGTTCAGCACTGCATCAAGCTTGGCGTGCAACAACCGAGGATGCGAGAGTCGGCCCATTCCCAAGTGGTCGCGTCAGAATCCTCGGTTTCGCATGCAGAAAGGTTCGTCTTGGTCTGCGCACCCGAACCTGATGTTCGTTGGTGATGATGGCAAGCTTCCAAGACCCTTCAGCACCTATCTCGCTCGAATCCCTTGCGACAGGGATTCAGTCCAGAATCGCAGGCAATCGCAGATTGTGCTCGCGAGCGCACGCAATGGCAGACTCGTACCCCGCATCAGCATGACGCATCACCCCGGAAGCCGGGTCGTTCCAGAGAACTCGCTCGAGTCTCCGGGCTGCATCGTCCGTGCCGTCGCAGCAAATCACCATCCCCGCATGTTGCGAGTACCCGATTCCAACGCCCCCTCCATGGTGCACGGACACCCACGTCGCTCCCGAAGCGCAGTTGAGCAAGGCATTCAAGAGCGGCCAGTCCGAAACGGCATCCGACCCATCCAGCATGGATTCGGTCTCCCTGTTCGGAGAGGCAACCGACCCGGAGTCGAGATGGTCTCTCCCGATCACGACAGGAGCTGACAACTCTCCGCTCTTCACCATCTCGTTGAAGGCGATGCCCAATCGATGCCTCTGACCGAGTCCAACCCAGCAAATTCGAGCAGGCAGTCCCTGAAACTTGATCCGCGACCGAGCCATGTCAAGCCAATTGTGGAGATGAGCGTCGTCGGGGATGAGCTCCTTCACTCTGTTGTCGGTTCTGTAGATGTCCTCGGGATCCCCCGACAAGGCGCACCATCTAAATGGACCGACACCGCGGCAAAACAACGGTCGGATGTAGGCTGGCACGAACCCCGGAAACGCGAAAGCGTCATGCACTCCCTGTTCCTTGGCGACCTGGCGAATGTTGTTGCCGTAATCGAAAGTCGGAATTCCAGATTTCCTGAACGCGACCATCGCTTCAACCTGCCGACTTATCGACTCACGCGCCGCAGCATCGACCGATTCCGGTTCGGTCTCCCGCCGGCGGCGCCACTCCGCTACAGACCAACCCTCAGGCAGATATCCATTGGCGGGATCATGGGACGAGGTCTGATCCGTCACAATATCCGGTGACACCCCCTTCCGAACCAGCTCGGGGAACACCTCCGCCGCGTTCCCCAGAAGACCCACCGACCTGGCGCGCCCCTGCGCCGTCCAAGCAGTGATTCGCTGCAGAGCGTCGTCGAGATCGGTGGCTGATTCGTCGAGATAGCGAGTTCTCAGGCGAGCATTTATCCGATCGCGATCCCACTCCACGATCAGACAGGAAGCGCCGGCCATGACCGCGGCGAGCGGTTGGGCGCCACCCATGCCTCCAAGACCGGCGGAGAGGATCCAGCGCCCTTTGAGGTCGCCGCCATAGTGCTGGCGGCCAGCTTCCGCGAACGTCTCGTAGGTTCCTTGAACGATGCCCTGCGAGCCGATATAGATCCACGAGCCAGCGGTCATCTGTCCGTACATCATGAGTCCACTTCGATCGAGCTGGTGGAAATGCTTCCAATGCGCCCAGTGAGGCACGAGATTGGAGTTCGCGATCAGTACCCGTGGAGCGTCATGGTGTGTTGTGAAGACCCCAACGGGCTTCCCCGACTGAACGAGCAGAGTCTCCGAGTCCTCAAGTTTGCGAAGGCTCTCGACGATGCGATCGAAGTCCCGCCAAGTTCGCGCAGCGCGACCCGTCCCGCCATAGACCACAAGTTCCTGGGGGTTCTCGGCCACATCAGGATGCAGATTGTTCATCAGCATCCGAAGAGGCGCCTCGGTCAGCCAGGACTTTGCCGTAAGTTCAGCGCCCGTCGGCGGAAAGACCTGCCGCTGGTTGTGACGAGGGTCGATCACGCCTGGGTCCTTGTTTCCGTCGCATGGCCGTTCTGCCACCTCTCCACGAGCGGGTTTCCACCCATGTAGTAGGCGAGCTCCGCTGGCGCATTGACGGCCCAGATCGCCAGATCAGCCACCATTCCTGGCTCCAACCTTCCGTACTCGGCTTGCAACCCAAGTGCCCGCGCCGATTCGCGTGTCGCTCCCGCAAGAGCTTCGTGCGGGCTGAGTGCGATGAGCGTGCAAGCCATGTTGACCGCAGTCAGCAGGGAAAGCAGCGGAGAGGATCCTGGATTGCAGTCCGTGGCGACTCCCATCTTGACTCCATGCTCTCGAAAGGACTCGATCGGAGGCAGCCTTGTCTCGTTCAGAAAGTAGTAGGCGCCCGGCAACAGGACTGCGACAGTGCCCGCATCCGCCAACACGGGAACATCCGAAGGGCTGAGGTACTCCAAGTGATCGGCCGACAAGGCCCCGTAGGACGCTGCCAGCCGAGCGCCGCCCAGATCCGAGAGTTGTTCCGCGTGAATTCGAATGGGCAGACCGAGCTGGTGAGCAACGTCGAAGACTCTGTCGACCTGCTCCACCGAGAAGGCGATGTTCTCGCAGAATGCATCGACCGCGTCCACCAGCCCCTCTTCCGCAAGCGTTGGCAACACCTCCCCGGCAACGAAATCCACGTATTCATCGGCTCGCCCCGCATACTCGGGCGGCACAGCATGCGCACCAAGATAGGTCGTGCGCACCACCAACCCACGCTCGATGCCGACCTGCCGGGCCGCCTGCAACATCCGTCGCTCCGTCGCAAGATCCAATCCGTAGCCCGACTTGATCTCGAGAACCCCGACGCCCTCACGGATCAAGGCGTCGACACGCGGCAGGGCCTTCGCTACCAATTGCTCCACCGAAGAGTCTCGGGTCGCGCTAACGGTGGAGAGAATTCCGCCTCCCGCTCTGGCAATGTCCTCGTAGGTGGCCCCGTTCAAGCGCATCTCGAATTCCGCCGAACGATCTCCGCCGAACACGATGTGCGTGTGGCAATCGATCAGTGCCGGTGTGACCAAGAGGCCCTCCAGGTCCCTTGCGGGCCAAGAGCGGAAGCCTTCGGGCACCTCGGTCGCGGGGCCTGCCCAGACGATTCGCTCGCCTTCGATGACGAGGGCCCCGTTCGAGACCAAGCCGTAGGGCTCCTGACCCGAGAAGGTCGCCAGAGTGGCGTTTGTGAGCAGCATTCGGGCCGGTGCCAACAGACTGGAACTCCTTGTGCCAACAGCCGTCGAGAGCGTGGTCCAAAGATACTATTCCGCGACCCCCAGGCATGGATCGATGACCGTTGCCATCAAGAGACTACTGTTGATGCAGGAGCGTTCGCTGCATGCGCCGGTCGCTCTCCTACCGGACGGATGGGCGAGAGACGTTCGCGTAGTTATCGATCCCGACGGTAGCATCGGAACAGCTTCCGCCGACCAGGAACCCCGATCCGAGGACCTGCGCCTGACGGACCGGGCATTGTTGCCCGCGCCGTCCAACCTGCACAGCCACGCATTTCAGAGGGCCATGGCCGGACGCACGCAAGTGAGCGCCGCTGGTCCGGACAGCTTCTGGACTTGGCGGTCGCTGATGTACAAGTTCCTCGGTTACTTGACGCCCGATCACATTGGCGCGATCGCGGCGCAGGCGCAGGTTGAGATGTGCGAGTCGGGATTCGCGGCTGTTGCTGAGTTTCACTACCTGCATCACGCTCCTGGCGGCTTGCCGTATGCCTCTCTGGCCGAGACCGCCACGCGGATCATGGAGTCAGCGGAGGAGACGGGAATCGGTCTGACCATGCTCCCCGTCCTTTACGCGTCCAGCGGAGCGAACGGCGCTCCTCCCGCCAACGGTCAGCTGCGATTCGCGTCGACTGCGGACAGCTACGAACGGCTCTACTCGGAAACTGAATCCACCTTGAACCAAGGACCCTCCGACTGGCGGATCGGCATCGCTCCGCACTCGTTGCGAGCCACTCCCCAGGACATACTGGCGGAGACGTTGGAGAACCACCCCACCGGGCCGATTCACATGCACATCGCGGAGCAGGTTGACGAGGTGGAAGAGATTCGAGCGACGTGGGGCATGCGTCCGGTGGAATGGCTGCTGGAGCACCACTCCGTCGATGACCGCTGGTGTGCAGTTCACGCCACACACATGACACCCAAGGAGCGTCAAGAACTGGCGAATTCGGGTGCCGTCGCGGGCCTATGCCCTGTCACGGAAGCTGACCTCGGAGACGGCACGTTTCCTTGTATCGAGTATGTCGAATCAGGAGGCCGTTACGGAGTCGGAACAGACTCGAACGTCCGAATCACCTTTGCCGGCGAGCTCGCCCAGCTTGAGTACAGCCAGCGGATCGAGCACCGGTGCCGCAACGCGCTCGCCGAGCCCGGAAGCTCAACTGGAAGAACGCTGTTCGAGTCGGCCCTTGCAGGCGGTGTCCAGGCGCTGAATCGTCCATCGGGCGCGATTCAAGCGGGAAGTCTTGCCGATCTCTTGACTCTGGACACTTCCCGTGCGGCCTTTCAGAGCCTGCAGGGCGACGAGGTGCTCGACGCCTGGATCTTCTCTGAGCGCGAATCCGCGGTCAGCGATGTGTGGAGCGCCGGTCGACATGTGGTGCGTGATGGGCTGCACGAGAGGCGCAAGCCCGTCGCGGCACGCTATCGGCGTGCAATTCTCGAACTGGCTGCCAACTTGTAGGAGCATGAATTGAACCACTTGGAACATCGCGAGCGGCTTCCATGCCTGTCCAGGCGTGTCCAAGTTCAGCCCGGCGATTCTTGGAGACTTCGACCGATCGATCCCAATGAGCTGAACCACGCCACCCTCGGTGTTCTAGAGCACGGCAGTCGACCGAACAACGGCGTTCCGCCGAATCCTCGTTCATGAACGAGCACGTACTGGTTCCGGGTCGGACCACCCTTTCGCAGCTTCGCGACTCTCCGTTCCGCGACTGCAAAGTGGAACTGTGCCGTTCCGCTCGTGCGGTTGTTGAAGATGCAGCCCGCCTGGTACGGGTAGCTGCTGCGAGTGACCACCCCGTCTACGGAGTCAACACGGGCTTTGGACGGCTGTCAAGCATCCGCATAGCTCCCGAGGATGCCGACACGCTCCAACGCAATCTTGTTCGCTCCCACTCGAGCGGCGTCGGAGAGCCATGCTCCGCGGAAGTTGTGCGAATGATGATCGTCCTGAAACTCCTCTCCCTTGGGCGGGGTGCGTCTGGGGTTCGGTGGAAGTTGATCGAACTGCTCGAGGCCATGGCCAATCGCAACGTCTTGCCGATAGTCCCTTCGCAAGGATCGGTCGGCGCCTCCGGTGACCTTGCCCCGCTCGCTCACCTCGCTAGCGTGATGATCGGAGAAGGGGAAGCCAGTTTCGCAGGGAACGTGCTTGCGGGCGCCGAAGCCCTGGCCGGCGCCGGCCTTGAACCGATGTCGCTGTCCGCAAAGGAAGGGCTCGCAATGCTCAATGGCACGCAGTTTTCCACGGCCTGCTCATTGGTGGAGTTGTTCTGCGCAATCCGCAACGCCGAAGCGGCGATCGTCTGCACGTGCCTCACCACGGACGCCATGATGGCCTCCTCCTCGCCCCTGCATCCAGAGATCCATCGGCTTCGAGGACACGCCGGCCAGTCCGCTGTCGCAGAGGTCATGCGAACACTCATGGAGCGCTCGGAGATTCGGGCCAGTCATCTACAGGACGACGATCGCGTTCAGGACCCGTACAGCATCAGGTGTCAAGCGCAGGTCGCTGGGGCTTGCCTGGATCTACTGCGTCAGGCAGCTCGCACGCTCGTCATCGAGGCCAATGCGGTCACTGACAATCCGCTCGTGTTCACCCGCGAACGAGAGATAGTCTCGGGCGGCAATTTCCACGCGCAGCCCGTGGCATTCGCCGCTGACCAGATCGCTCTTGCCATCGCGGAACTTGGTGCCATCTCTCAACGTCGAATCGCCCTTCTGGTGGATCCTGCATTTTCCTACGGGTTGCCGCCTTTCCTGGCCGCGAATCCTGGGCTCGAATCCGGCTACATGAGCGCTGACGTGACATCCGCGGCGCTCATGAGCGAGAACAAGCACTTGGCTACTCCCTGTTCTACCGATTCGACCCCCACTAGCGCCAACCAAGAGGACCATGTATCGATGGCAGCGCATGCCGCCTGTCGCCTGAGCCAGATGAACCGCAATCTCTCAAGGATCCTGGGAATCGAGGCCATGTGCGCGGTACAGGGCATCGAGTTTCGATCCCCCCTCAAGACGGGTCCGGCCCTGCAAGCGGCGTGTGAGCGACTCCGAATGGAAGTTCCCTCGCTCGACCAGGATCGACCGTTGTCGGAAGATATCGAGCGTGCTGCGGCGCTATGCGCAGGCGGAGAGCTCGCCGACGCCACCGGCAGCGCCCCGGCCTTCGATCTCGATTCGTGAAGGCAACCTACGCGACCTGCTCCGGGACGAGATGCCAAGTTCCAGCCGCCACCACTGGCCGTGACTCGCTTGTTTCCGTCAGTCTTGCACTCCACTCGAGAGTTTTGAAAAATGC